>NZ_JAYGIG010000051.1:0-22009 GCF_034932105.1 Leptothoe sp. PORK10 BA2
GATGTTCTGCCGTATTCGCGGTTACCTATCCACTCTACGCAAACAGGGGCATAACGTTCTGGATGCCCTCATGGGATTGTTCTCTGGAAACCCTATAACTCTCCTACCCCAGCCTGAGTAGTTACGACAAAAAACAGACTTACCCTGCCCCGCATCCCCTTCTATAAACATCACCTTGCGAGGTTCTGGCTGCTCTAGAATACTGTGCGCCCATTTATGGATATTGATCGGGGCTACACCCCATTTTTCTCCTGATGGCTGCAGTGGCTGCACATTCAGCGGCACATAGAGATCGTTAAATGTGATCAGCGGATCGCGCTCATCAAAGACCTGTTCGGCAGAGAGGGGGGCAATTTTGTTCTTCAAATAGGCATCAATGCTGACATAGCGATTCTGCTCCTGCTGGCCCCCCGTCCGATAAAATTCCGCTAGCGGTTCCACACTCTCCCCCGCTTCGGCAATCGCCTGATATAAATATCGAGGGGTGCCCCAGCTCACCTGCTCGGCCAGCCTTTGTGCTTCAGTTTCACTTAACCCCGCCTGCTGTAGCTGTTCCCTTAGGGCTTCTCCAAACTGCTCAGCCAGTTTTGATTCCCTAAACAAACTCGTAACTAGCTTTAGCTCGTCATCGGTCGGCTTGGCTACATCCCAGCGAGCCAGCTGCTTTTCCAGCAGTTGTTTCAGAGAAACCGTGGCCAGCTTTTTTGCCATGACGGCATCGGTTCCTAGAACTGTTTCTAAGCTCTGCAAATAGGCCAACTGCGCCACCAGCACCACAGAGCTGTCCCTCGTGGGTGCAGTTTTACTCTGGTTTAGATAAATTCTCAGCAGACCGATGCCAATGGATACAAACGGTAGCCCTGAAATCACCATCTGGGCATCCGGATCGTTCAGCACCTTAAAAAATGGTTCTACCTTGCCAAAATAGGGAGCCAGCTGATTTAGATCAGCCTTATGGTCTTCCCATGTTTCCCCCAAATCATTACTGGCACTGACTGCTTCAATCCCCTTCTCGGCCAGTTCCCCCCACGGAATATCCTTTACATCCGTATTCAGAAACTGCCAAAACCCCTTTAGAGTAGCCATCAATGATTTTTGATTAGGAGGAACTGCCTAGACTATAACCAGCCTTTCTGTAGATGGTAAATGGGGGCCACATACACAGTCTTAGGTGTAGCTGAAACGCCCAAGCTTGAAGACTGGCAAAGGGTCTGTGCCGCTCACCCTGCTATTTAGCCGTTGCCTGAGCGCAGCCGAAGTCAACGTTCCGCGACTCCTCATTCCTGCCATAATACTAAGGTTTTGACCCAACCTTTTTAGCGCACCCATGGCGACCTTCTTACTCGAAGTCGGTACCGAAGACCTTCCGGCTAGCTTTGTCGGCGATGCCCTTACCCAATGGAAAGCAAAAATTCCAGCGGCCCTAGAGGAGCAGCTACTCAGCCCGGACAGCATCGAAATCTACGGCACCCCGCGTCGCCTAGCCCTGGTGCTCAACGGCATACCGGCACATCAGCCAGACCGGGAAGAAGAAGCCAAAGGTCCGTCGGTCCAAGCAGCCTTTAAAGATGGTAAACCCACCAAGGCAGCGGAAGGGTTTGCCCGGTCCCGTGGGGTGTCGGTGGAGGATTTTGAAATTCGGGACACGAAGAAGGGGGAGTTTATCTTCGTCACCCAGAAAATTGCCGGGCGGGCGGCCACTGATATTTTGACTGAGCTCATTCCCCAGTGGATCTTGGGCCTGGAGGGTAAACGGTTTATGCGCTGGGGTGATGGCGACCTGAGGTTTCCCCGTCCGGTGCGCTGGCTGGTAACCCTGATGGATGATCAGGTGCTGCCCATTACCTTGGCCAATGGGTCTGAGGTCTGTGTGAGCGATCGCATCTCCCAAGGTCACCGTGTCCTCCACCCCGAACCCCTCACCCTCAAGCATGCCACCGACTACGTGGAAGCCATGAAGTCCATCTATGTCGATGTGGACCCGGCAGAACGCCGCCGGAAAATCGTCGCCCAAGTGGCAACGGCGGCCCAGTCCATTCAGGGCGAAGCCATCGTCAACCCGGACCTGCTGGACGAAGTGATCAACCTGGTGGAATGGCCCACCGCCGTCGTCGGTAAGTATGACGAAGAGTTTCTAGAACTGCCCTCAGAAGTGGTCATTACCGAAATGGAAAGCCACCAGCGCTACTTTCCCCTCAAGTCCGGCGATCGGCTGCTGCCTAATTTCATTACCATCTCCAACGGCGACCCAGCCAAGGCCGACATCATCGCCGAGGGCAATGCTCGGGTAATCCGTGCCCGTCTGTCGGACGGTATGTTCTTTTTTAATGCCGACCGCACCCAGCCCCTGGCCGACTGCCTACCCAAGTTAGAGATGGTCACCTTTGAGGAACGGTTGGGGTCCATGCGCCAGAAGGTGGATCGGATTGTGGGAGTGGCAGGTGCGATCGCAACCCAGCTCAACCTAGACAGCACCCAAACCGACCTGGTGAACCGGGCCGCACTCCTGTGCAAAGCCGACCTCGTCACCCAAATGGTGGGGGAATTCCCCGAACTCCAGGGCATCATGGGCGAAAAATACGCCCGCCAGAGCCAGGAACCCGAACCCGTCGCCATCGCTATTTCGGAACATTATTTACCCAAGGGCGCAGGGGATAGTCTGCCCCAGTCCCTCACCGGCCAGGTGGTCGGTCTGGCGGACCGCTTGGATACCCTGGTGAGCATTTTCAGCCTGGGGATGAAACCCACCGGTTCCTCTGACCCCTTTGCCCTGCGCCGGGCCGCCAATGCCGTGGTCAGCATCATTTGGGCGGCCAGTCTGGACCTCAACCTGACGGCACTCCTGCAGGACATTACCACCACCTTTGCCGCTGGGCGAGATGGGGTCAATGCCTCCGAACTCCAGCAGGACCTAGAATCCTTCTTTGAACAACGGGTACGCACCCTGCTCCAGGATGATGAGGCGGCCGGTGAAGCCATCGACTACGACCTGATCAATGCCGTCGTTGGCGAAGACGACCCCGACTATCGCGCCCGAGTGCTGAGCAATTTACTAGACGCCCGCGATCGCGCCCGCTTCCTCCAAGAAATTCGCACCAACGGCACCCTCGCCACGGTGTACGAAACCGTAAATCGGGCCTCTAAGCTAGCCGTCAAGGGCGATCTGGACACCACTAGCCTAGACCCAGCCGGCATCGTCGATGCAGACCTATTCCAGTCTCCTGCCGAAACTGCCTTCCACGCGAGCCTACAAAAACTGGTACCCCAAACCCAAGCCGCCCAGGCCGAACGCAACTACCAAAAACTGATTGACGGTCTGAAAAAAGCCGCCCCCGTCGTGGCCGAATTCTTTGATGGGGATAACAGTGTGATGGTGATGGACGAGGATGCGGCCGTTCGGCAAAATCGCCTGAACCTGCTGGGGCTGCTGCGTAACCATGCCCGGGTACTGGCGGATTTTGGAGCCATTGTAAAAGGTTAAGCCTACTCCCTAATTGCCTAATTAATCTGCTACATTTACACACTTGGGATCACAGGGGAATTCACTATGGAATTATCCAATCCGGAGCAGTCCAAGGCACAGTCAACCGCCTATGTGATTGGTCTAGGGCTGTCTGGGGTGGCCGCCGCCAGGCTTTTGAAAAAGCAAGGGTGGCATGTGGTGGTTAGCGATCGCAACAGCGGCGAGCCGCAACAAGTGCAGCAACAGGTCTTAGCCAACGAAGGCATCGAAGTCAAACTGGGCCATACCTTTTCCGCCGATGACCCCATGGACCTGATCGTCGCTAGCCCCGGCGTCCCTTGGGATTTACCCTGCCTCGTCAAGGCTAGGGAAAAGGGCACCCCCACCATTGGCGAAATGGAACTTGCCTGGCGCGCCCTGAGCCATTTACCCTGGATTGGCATCACCGGCACCAACGGCAAAACCACCACCACCGAATTGGTCGCCGCCATATTCAAAGCCGCGCATCTCAACGTCCCCGCCTGTGGCAACATTGGCTATGCTGCCTGCCAAGTGGCCCTAGACCCAGACCCAGACTGGGTTTTGGCAGAGCTCAGTAGCTATCAAATCGAAGCCTCCATCGGCCCCAAACCCAAAATCGGCATCTGGACCACCTTCACCCCCGATCACCTCAGCCGCCACAAAACCATTGAAAACTACTACAACATCAAAGCCGCCCTGCTAGAACGCAGTGACCACCGCATCCTGAACGGCGATGATCCCTATCTGCGACAAACCCTCCCTAACCGCTGGGAAAATAGCTATTGGACCAGCATTGATGGGCCCAATGCCATCGCCCCCCTCGTCCCCAGCACCTACATCGACGACCACGGTTGGGTGATTCACCAGGGCGAGAAGATTTTAGCCGCCGATAGCCTCAAAATGGTGGGCCGCCACAATTTGCAAAATCTCCTCATGGCCGTTGCCGCCGCCAAATTAGCCGGTATTCCCAACAACGCCATCGCTACAGCGATAGAAAACTTTTCCGGTGTCGCCCATCGCCTAGAATACATCACCACCTGGGAAGGCATTGACTTTATCAACGACAGCAAAGCCACTAACTACGATGCCGCCGAAGTCGGTCTCGCTTCCGTTAATGGGCCCGCCATTCTGATTGCAGGCGGTGCCGACAAAGAAGGCGATGACACGGTCTGGTTAGACCGCATTCAAAAAAATGCCGTCCAAGTTCTCCTCATCGGCGATGCCGCCCCCAGGTTTAGTCAACGCCTGATCGATGTGGGCTATGGCCATTTTGAAACTGTCGGCACCATGGAAAATGCAGTCAAACGCAGCAAAGAAATTGCCCTAGAGCTAAAGGCAAAAGTTGTTCTGCTCTCCCCTGCCTGCGCTAGCTTTGATCAATATGCCAATTTCGAAGCCCGTGGAGATGACTTTAGAAAACAGTGCGAGAGATTTTTGCAATAAGATTTTTGCAATAACAGTATAGGGGCGTTCCATGGAACGCCCCTACGATGATCAATCATCCGGATTATTCGCCTGCATTAGGGCAACCGTTGCCCCTTGGGGGTCCATGATGGTTGTAAACCGTCCCGGTTCAATGTCTATGGGTTCCATCAACGCTTTACCCCCCAAGCGATTAACGATGGCCAGGGATTCATCCAGATTCGCCACATTAAAATAGACGGCCCAGGTGGAAGGAATTTCGGCAGGCAGATTTGCCTTGTTCATGTCGAACATACCGCAGTTATAGTGTCCCTTCACCTTAGTTGAAATATAATTCGGTGGTTTCTCATCCACCTCCAACTCCCAACCAAAGACAGCCTGGTAAAATTCCGCCGCTTTATCGGCACCACGGGTTTGCAACTCCGTCCAGCAGAAGGTATTTACCTCATTCACCAGACCGGCACCAATGTGGCTTTTGGCCTGCCAGAGACTGACCACCGCTCCTGTCGGATCCTTAACCACCGCCATTCGGCCTGCATCCATAACATCGAAGGGAGCCATTTCAACCGAGCCGCCGTTATCCTGCCAGCTCTGAACCGTAGCCTCTAAATCTTCGACGGTGATGTAAGTTTGCCAGCAGGGGGGCATGGCCATATTGGGCGGGATAGCCGAGATGGCCGCAACAGATCGATCTCCCTTAAAGGCCATGGAATATACGCCACCCGTGTCCATCGGCATATCTTGAAACGTCCAACCAAATAGCTCTGTATAGAACTGCTTAGCCTCCATTGGCTCGCTGGTCATCAGATCTACCCAGCTAAATACGCCATTTTCGTAGCTGTCTCGGATACCCATAAGTATCGCCTCCGTAGTTCAAGCAATACAAATATACTAGTCTTGATTTGAGGAGATGGATAGATCCCGATATTACAAAATGTAGGGGCGTTGTAATCACCCACGTAGGGGCGTTCCATGAAACGCCCCTACGTGGGCCGATGATGGTCATGCCAATGGCGGGCAATCTCCACTCGTCGACATACCCACACGTCTTCATGGGTCATGACATAGTCCAAAAATCGTCCTAGGGCTGCTGCCCGTCCAGGTCGACCGGATAACCGACAATGGAGCCCCACACTCATCATCTTCGGTGCGGTTTCTCCTTCGCCATAGAGCACATCAAAGGCGTCCTTGAGATAGGTAAAAAACTGGTCCCCCGAGTTAAACCCCTGGTAGGTGGCAAATCGCATATCGTTATTGTCCAGGGTGTAGGGAATCACCAAATGGGGCTGACCATGGTCCAAATTCCAATAGGGCAGGTCGTCAGCATAGCTATCGGCATCGTAGAGAAAGCCCCCTTCTTCCACCACCAATCGGCGCGTATTCGGACTCAGACGTCCCTGATAAAATCCCAAAGGACGACTGCCCGTCACCTGGGTATGGATTTCAATGGCCTTGCGGATGTGCTCCCGCTCCGTGTCTTCCCCCACATATTGATAATCAATCCAGCGATAGCCATGGCTAGCCACTTCCCACCCCGCCTCCACCATGGCTTTAGCCGTATCAGGGTTACGCTCCAGGGCCATGGCCACCCCATAGACCGTCACGGGTAAATTGCGTTGGGTAAAGAGTCGATGTAACCGCCAAAACCCAGCTCGACTACCGTACTCGTACATCGATTCCATATTGATGTTGCGCACCCCTGGCAGTGGAGCGGCCCCCACCGTTTCAGACAAAAAGGCTTCGGATGCTGGATCGCCATGGAGGATACAGTTCTCGCCTCCCTCCTCATAGTTGATCACAAACTGTAGGGCTAGCCGAGCGCCATTGGGCCATTGGGGCTGGGGCGGATTTTGACCATAACCAATCAGATCGCGGGGATAGGCAGCAGACATAGGGCGGCAAATCTCAATAGTTTAGGGAAGGTCAGCCAGAATATTAGCGGAATATTAGCGTGGGGGGCCAGGGAGAACCGCTACAAAAACCGTAAAGATTATATGGTGGTGTCGCAGATTGCATGGCGGAATGACCGTCATGTGGCAGGGTTTTAGCAGCGATGCTTCAAGGACATTTTTATGAGCACGATTACTACTGAAAATCAGCAATATTTAACCTATATTTTGACGGACGGAGATTCTCAAGTTGCCGTGGTTCCCGAACGGGGGGGGATCATCACTAGCTGGCAAGTGAATGGTAGCGAAGTGTTGTACATGGATGTGGAGCGTTTTAAGGACCCTAGCCTTTCGGTACGGGGAGGGATTCCCTTGCTATTTCCCATCTGTGGCAACCTGGTGGACGATGTCTATACCCTCAGGGGTGAAACCTACTCGCTTCAGCAGCATGGCTTTGCTCGCACCATGCCGTGGACAGTTACCCAGCAGTCCACGGAGGACGGGGCCAGCCTCACCATTACCCTCAAAAGTAATGACGATACCCGCGCCGTCTATCCCTTTGATTTTCAGCTTGACTATATCTATACCCTCAAGGGGAATACCCTGGAGCAGCGTTTCCGCCACACAAATCTATCCGAGCAGCCCATGCCGTTTTCCACCGGCACTCACCCATATTTCGCGGTAGTTGATAAAACCAAGCTCAGCTTCGACCTACCGTCTAGCGAATACAAAATTAAGGGCGCCCCAGAAGTATTTGCTTTTAATGGTCAGTTTAACTTTGACCAAGAAGAGATTGACTTTGCCTTTATCAATCTCACTGGCCAAATAGCCACCGTGAAGGATTGCGATCGCACCCTGACGATCGCTTACGATGAGCACTATCCCACCCTAGTTTTTTGGACTGTGAAAGGCAAAGACTTTTACTGTCTAGAGCCTTGGAGTGGTCCCCGGAATGCCATGAACACGGGCAACGCTCTAATTACCGTCGCGCCCCAGGATACTGCGGAAACGGTGATTTCCATGACCGTTAGCTAGGGCTAGCGTTGGTCCTAATCCATTAGGTGCTTAGCTCCGTTAGGGTGACTATGCCATATCCACGGTCCTGGATTTTGGGGATGAGTCGTTCGAGGAGCTGCACGGTTCTCTCTCCCCGGTTTTTAGGACCATCGTGGAGGACTAAGATGTCACCCGGATCGAGATTGTGTAAAACAAACCACTCAGCGAACAGGATGGATGGTACATGGGTGTCGTAGGGAAAAAGGGACCCTAATACGAGTTGCTCACCCTGGTCTTCGATCACCCTGACCATACGGTTGTTATACCAGCCCATGCCAGGACGAAACCAGTTGAGGGTGCCATAGGCTGATAATGTCCGGTCAGCCATCATAAATTGGGTTTGAAAGTCTTCCGGTGACAGTTGTAGGCTAGATTCATCGGTCATCATGTGATTTCCTAGTTCGTGTCCTTCGGTCACCAGGCGTTGTAGCACGGCTTCATTCCCTGGGACAGCACCGCCCAGCATAAAAAATGTTGCTTTTACCCCATGGCGTTCTAGTACATCCAATATGGCCTCGGTGGTCTCCCCATGGGGACCATCGTCAATGGTTAAAGCAATTACCGGTTGCTCAGTTTCTACAAAAAAGAGTGCCCCAGGTCTGAGCTGAGACATGAGGCGAAACATTCCTTGGGGCTGCCGTAGACCGAGATAAGCTAGCCATAATAGGCCGATACTGCTCAGGCCCAGGCCTACTTTGTGCCAATCCTTCACCCGTAGAACTCCATAAAAAAGGTGCTGCGGGCGGACTGTCATCCATACCCATCGCAGCACCTAGTAAAAACCAAAATTGAAACCACAATTACCCGACTGGATTAGCCCCCTGCTACAGCCGGTACAATGCTTACTTCGTCACCATCATTCAGCGCTGTTTCTTTACCATCCAAGAAACGAATGTCTTCGCTGTTGACGTAGAAGTTAACGAACCGACGCAGCTCACCGCTATCGTCACAGAGGCGAGCTTTGATGCCAGGAAACTTGCCTTCTAACTCATCCATCAGCGCAACGATATTATCACCACCGATCTCGACGGTGGCTTCGTCATTTGTAAACTTTTGCAGGGGAGTGGGAATGAGAACTTTAACAGCCATGGAAACAACAACTCAAAAAGTAAAACAGAAATCAGTTTAGCAGGGTAGAACAAGGGTTTGGGTGGTTAAGGGTAGGGGCATTGCAGGCAATGCCCCTACCCTTAACACTTGGGCCTAAACCTGGGTTTGCTGCCAATCTAAACGGCTTAGGGTGTTGGCCCTTTCCCAAGCCCGCTCAAAGCTGTCTAGCTTCGGCTCGATGAATAGGGGCTCACCCACGGCACCGCTCATGGCTTCCTGGGTTTTAAGACCATTACCGGTGATGTAGGCAACGGTGCACTCATCGGGGTTAATCTTCCCGGCTTCCACCAGCTTCTTCAGGACGGCAATAGTCGTTCCACCAGCGGTTTCAGTAAAGATACCTTCAGTTTCAGCTAGGAGCTTCATCCCTTCGATGATTTCAGCATCGGTGACATCTTCGATATGACCGTTGGTCTGCTTGGCAATTTCTAGGGCGTAGATGCCGTCTGCCGGGTTACCGATGGCAATGGACTTAGCAATGGTGTTGGGCTTAACGGGGGTAATAAAATCCCGATCTGCTTTATAGGCCTGGGAGATGGGGGAACAGCCTTCTGCCTGGGCACCGCTAAATCGAACGGGCTTATCATCCACTAGGCCCACTTTGACAAACTCGTTGAAGCCTTTGTAAATCTTGCCGTAGAGGGAGCCAGAGGCCAGGGGCGCAACGATGTGATCGGGTAATTTCCAGCCCAGTTGTTCTACCACTTCATAGGCCAATGTTTTTGACCCTTCGGAGTAGTAGGGGCGCAGGTTGATATTCACAAAGCCCCAGCCGTGGGTATTGGCCACTTCAGAGCAGAGGCGATTCACCTGGTCATAGTTACCGTCGACGGCCATGACCGTGGGAGCGTAGATCAGGGTGCCCAGCACCTTGCCGGCTTCTAGGTCAGAGGGAATGAAGACGCAGCAGTCGAGGCCAGCGTGGGCGGCGATGGCGGCTGTGGAGTTAGCCAGGTTACCAGTGCTGGCACAGGAGACGGTGGTAAAGCCCAGCTCACGGGCACGAGTCAAGGCCACAGATACTACCCGATCCTTAAAGCTGAGGGTGGGCATGTTGACCGCATCGTTCTTGATGTAAAGCTCCTTAAGACCCAGGCGACGGGCAAGGCGATTGGCCTTGAGCAGAGGTGTCATGCCTGTACCGACATCGATGGGGTCGTCGGTGGCAACGGGCAAAAATGCTTTGTAGCGCCAAATGGAGTTGGGGCCAGCGGCAATGCTCTCACGACTCACTTGGCGACGAATGGCATCGTAGTCGTAGGCTACTTCTAGGGGGCCAAAGCATTCTTCGCACACATGCTTGGCGGCTAGGTCATAGGTGGCACCACATTCGCGGCACTGGAGGTGGCTGAAGGTGGAGGATGAGAGGGTTTGGGGTTTCGGACGGTCGATGGCTTGGGTCATGGGGTTGTAGGTGATGGATGACAGAGTAAATTGAACGTATCATGGAGTACAAAATTGAGTCAAACATACCCGACTATTTTAGTCGGGTATTCTAAAGTCTTTAAAGGATAAGGCTTTTGCTCAAGTGGCTGGTGATTCTAGCAATTGTATGTAGGCAATGCTTGACTTTATTTATGGTTGCGATCGCATCTCTAAAATCTGAGGCTAAAACCCAGTATTCGCTGCAAAGGCTTTTGCTCAAGTGGCTGGTGATTCTAGCAATTGTATGTAAGCAATGCTTGACTTTATTTATGGTTGCGATCGCATCTCTAAGATCTGAGGCTAAAAGCCAGTATTCGCTGCCAGAGATTTAGAACCCCAGATCAGCTCTGGCGGCTTCAGCCGCCTTGAAAACTTGCGCATTAGGCATCTCATCCCAGGCGGTGGCCCCGATTTCTGCATAAAAGTCCGTATCGTAGGGGCGGGTGCGCACCACTACCGGCATGGGGACGGCATGGCCCAGCAGCAGGGCCTGCTGCTTCGAGTCGAGTTTGGCTAGGACTGACCGGAGATTCTGTCCACCGGAAACGCCGGTGAAAATAGCATCAATATCTTTTTCGTCGTTCAGCAGGGCGGTGATGCGGGTGCCAATTTGGGACATCACTTCGTTGTCGATGCCCGATGGCCGCTGATCCACCACTAGCAAGGTGACAAAGTACTTGCGCATTTCTCGAGCAATGGTGCCAAAAATTGTTTGCTTAGCGGTGGCGGGGTCAAGAAACCGGTGGGCTTCTTCGATGGTAATCACTAGCTGGGTGGGGCGGTCACTGGGGTTTTTGGTTTGTAAAAACTGGTCGGCCTTGCGCACATAGCTGGCGTGGATGCGGCGGGCAATCACATTGGTGGCCAACATGTAGGAAAGCATATTGGACTGGGAGCCAAACTCGATGACCACATGCTTGCCCGCATCCAGGGTGTCCAGAATTTGTTTCACATAGTTGTGGGGGCAGGTGTTGCGGATATACTTCAGCTCGGCCAGGCGAGTGAGCTTGCGCTGCAGGGCCATAATGGATGATTTACTCCCCATTTTGACTTCGCAAAATTCCTGGATCTCTTCGTTGCCCATGGTGAGGAGACGGTTGATCCAGGCTTTACCAAATTCGTTGCGGAGAATAATGGCATTCTCTAGGCTGGCTTCCGATAGGTTCAGCTCACGGCCAATCAGGGCCAGATCCTCCACATCGATTTGGTCAAAGCCAATGTAGAGTTCCTGGGCGTCACGCACCCCCCGCCGCTTGGTGGATTCCGGGTCCAGGGTGAACATTTGCACTTGGCCTGGAAACAGCTGTCGCAGTCCTTTGACGGTGCTAAAGTTGGACCCTTCACTCACGGCCTCCCAGCCGTATTCCGAATGCATGTCAAAAATCAGGTTGACGGCGGCCCGCTGTTTGATAATGCCTGACAACAGCAACCGGGTGAGAAACGATTTTCCAGTACCGGATTTACCAAAAATGCCGTTGCTGCGCTCGACAAAACGATCCAGATCAATACAGATGGGCACCTCCATGTCGATGGGCTGCCCAATGGCAAAATTCCGCCGATGGGGATCATCTTCCCAGCCAAACACAGAGCGAAAATCTCGCTCGCTGGCGTCATAGACCTGGCTAAAGTGCCCCGGAATTGTTTTTACTGGCAACAGCTGCATCTGGGCACTGCTGTTGGCCTCATAGGAGGCCAGTCCCTTGGGCTGGGTCCTGCTCGCTTTCCCCTTTCCCTTGCCTGGATTGCTTTCCCCTGCTTCTGGGGTAAACATCAGCATCGGGGTCAAATCTAGGGTGCCGTAGGTGCCACCCCCGGCGAGAACTTCCTGGAGGAACAGCTCGGTGGGATGGGGCGGATTGGCGAGGATACGCTGGCTGGCTGTGCCCAAGGAGACATCGGTGAGCATGCAGAAGAATCGCGATCGCACCCCCAGCACCACCAAAAATTTACCCACCCGCATATCTTCCACGCTGACATCGGCATGGAGACGAACTTCAATCCCCTGGCTTAGGGAGCCTTGAATAACCGAACCCAGGGGCATTTCGCTGTTCATGACAGGGTGTTACAAGATTGGCCACGCCTATCCTAGCCCGAGAATCGCGTTTAATACATGCGTTCTATAGAAAGTTGGTTAAAAACAACCTAATTACCAAAATTCCAACCTACCCCGGCTTGGACTGCTGTTGCCGTCCCCCCACCATCTTCAAAGGCATCAAAAGCAAAAATGGCATTGCCAAATACCACCAAATTACTGGCAGGCACCGCAAAATCTATCCCCGGCTGAAGCACAAAGGCGGTTTGATCACCGACGGGAGAAGCATCGTTACCTGTTGGCAACGATACCCCTGCCCCCAGATAGAGGTCAGTCTGAAAACTAATGGGAAAGTCATAGGAGACTGTGGGCACCAGCGCCAAATCCCCATTCAGCAAGAAGGCCTGGGCCCGGACTGAAATCGGCAGGGCCAAAAACTTATAGCGCCCCGAAATAACCAGCCCTAATCCGTCTCCATCCCCATCGTCATCATCATTCAGACCCAAGCTGCCACCAGCCCCGATGTAGCTACCATAGGCCGCCTGGGCCTGGGCTGGCTTAACATCCAGGGTCGTCATCAACGCCGCTGCCGTCACCGCCGTTAGGCCCAAGCGCCCCAGGGTTGTTTTAAGCAGACTGATCATTCGTTACCACTCCTTTAATAATGTCCCTAACAATTCTGCAAAACTGCTTGTGAAAGACTGCGCCCGGCTGAGTTAAGCTGCTGCTGATTTAGAGGATGAAACGATCGGTTAGCAATGCCCTACAGCAGAACTTTTCAGATGAAATCATAGTTTGGCCCAGCAACGCTCCCAAACTAAGGCTCACCCTGCTTTTAGTAGGAGCACATCCCTAGACAAAATATGAAAGCGCCACAAAGTTAACGCGTTGTTGCCAAAATGTCAAACCTAGCCCGTATTCCGCATGCCGGCGGCGATTCCATTAATTGTCAACATGGCTCCCCGCAGCAGCTCACCCCGGCTATAGCGGGACTGAATCACCCCGGTAATCAAGGCGCCCCCATCCCGATGTTGACGCAAACGCTTGAGCAGGGAAACTTGCAAGAAACCCAGGGGGACAATGGTGCCATTGCGCAGCTGGACTGAGCGTTGCAGGCTAGGATCCCCATCCAGCAGCGCTTCATTGTCAGTCACCTGCAACACCATTTGACTGGTGAGGTGGAACTCTTGGGCAATTTGGTCAAATACGGCTTGGAAGCTGGCCTGGTGTTCCCCTTCTCCCAACTCTTTTACATAGTGCTGCGCAATTTGTAGATCCACCTTGGCCAAGGTCATTTCCACCTTAGAAATGGCCATTTTAAAGAACGGCCACTTTTTGTAAAATGACCGCACCAGCTGCAGGTTATTTTCAGGTTCTTCGGCGATAAACTCTTTTAAAGCCGTCCCAACGCCGTACCAAGAAGGCAGTAAAAACCGGGCCTGGGTCCAACTAAACACCCAAGGAATGGCCCGCAGACTGGGTAAATCCTTTTTCCCCCCTCGACGAGAGGGGCGAGAACTAATCTGTAGCTGGCTAATTTCTTGAATGGGAGTGACATGGTGGAAAAACTCCACCAGTTTCGGATCTTCGTAGATCAGGGCCCGATAGTGCTGCCTAGAGCGGATGGCTAGCTTTTCCATAATCTCGTGCCAGGGGGCAATTTCATCGAAGCTGTTGTTGAGCAGACTAGCCTGCACCACAGCGGTCGTCACCGTCTCCAGGTTATAGAGGGCTAAGTCCTTGAGATTATATTTAGACGCTAGAACCTCTCCCTGCTCTGTGATTTTGATCCGGCCGTTAATACTGCGGCCGGGTTGGGCCAAAATGGCTTCATAGGCAGGCCCCCCCCCACGACCCACCGAGCCCCCACGACCATGGAAAATTCTCAGGCCAACGTCGTAATGATCCGTCACTTTTTGCAGGGACTGTTGAGCTTTATGGATTTCCCAGTTGCTACTGAGAAATCCAGAGTCCTTATTGCTATCGGAATAGCCCAGCATCACTTCCTGTAGAGCGGCTGCCGCTGATTCATGAGCGCCGTAGCCCCCCTTCAACATGGACAGATATAGGGGGAGCTCAAAGAGTTCTTCCATCACCGCCGTGGAACGGCGTAAATCTTCCACCGTTTCGAACAGAGGCACAATGTCCAGATTGCCAATGCCGGTGGCGGGATCGTAGAGACCGGCCTCCTTGGCCAGCAGCAACACTTCCAAAATGTCACTGGCATGGTTGCTCATGCTAATCACATAGCTGCGACAAATGTCATGGCCAAACTCCTGGTGTAGTTTTCTCACCATATGGAAGGTGGCTATGGTTTCCCGAGCTTTGTCTGAAATTGGTAACTCCGTTGGAATCAGCGGCCGCCGGGTACTCAATTCATTGGTCAACCATTCCACCTTTTCAGGTTCGGAAAAGTCGTTGTACAGCTTGGGAAACTGGAGATATTCGGTAATTTCGTGGATGGTGTCCGAATGGCGCGTACTTTCTTGGCGAATGTCTAGCTGGGCCAGGCTAAAGCCGTAGATTTCCACCTGGCTGAGTAAGGTATCCAGCTCCCGACACACCAAACCCGTTTCTTTCAAACTCCTGTGGATCAGTTCTAATTCAACTAAAAAGTCATTGCCAGACGTGTAGTGTGTGCCGGGAAGAGCCTTGGCCTCGTCCTCCTGCAGGTAGTCACCGTTAAATAACTTTTTGCTGCGTTGATAGGTATTGGTCAGGCGCTGTTCCACATAGGCCAGCTTGAGGCGGTAGGGCTCCTGCCGATAGCGAATGGCAAATTCCTCATAAATATCGGGCATTTGCAATCGATCCTGTTCCAGGGATTCCAGCAGACCGGCCAGTACTTCGCTCCAATGGAGTGAGGGACTGAGTAATCCAGAGAGTTTACGGATCGACGCCATATACTTCTCCAGCACCAAATTACGCTGGTAGGAGGCGGTTTTCCAGGTGATTTGGGGAGTGACCGATGGGTTGCCATCGCGATCGCTGCCCACCCAAGAGCCAAATCGGCAGAAGCGTTGGCGCGGGGGGGTGAGACCGGGGAATGTTCTCAGCAAGGCACGGTTGAAGCGCTGATATAGCTCAGGAATGGCTTCAAATAGCACCACGTCAAAGTAGTGCAGGGTAAAGTCCACCTCGTCTAAAACTGAGGGTTTAAATTGATGCAATTCGTCTGTGCGCCACCACAGTCGAATTTCTTGGGTTAGCTGTTCTTGGAGCTGGGTGATGTCCCAGGATGAGGGCTGTTGACGCAACCTTGCTTGCTCTTCCGCCAGATCCAGACTCCGGAAAATACTTGAAATACGCCGCTGTTTGTCCCGGATAGTGTGGCGAACAATTTCGGTGGGATGGGCGGTAAAGACTAAACGCACATCCAGCTGATCAATCAATTTTTGGATATGCCTAGGGGGCACATTGAGCTGTTTGAGGAGCGGGAACAGCCAGTGAAAGGTGCCTGTACCACGCTGATCTTGGGCCACATTGCCCACGTCAGTACTGACTAACTTATTGAGGAAGGTGTCCTTACTGCCCGACGCACTTGTTGCTGAGGTGTTTTGGGACCCATTCCCCATGCCATCGGCCATGGCTTGGTAATGTTTGCGCTGATCTTGCTGTTCGTAATGTTGCTCAACAATGTTGATTAGCTGAAAGTAGAGGGCAAAGGCGCGGGCCATGCGAATGGCATCGTCTAGGCTGAGTTGCTCAATGAGTTGCAGGGCATTGGCATTATCTAGGGCGGTGTCGGCTTGGCCATCTGGGGCGCACAGGTGGCGAATATTATTCAGCAAGTTGACGAGGTCGCTGCCGCATTCAGTTTCTAAAACCAGTTCCCAAATGCTTTCCACTATGACCAAGCGTCGCCGTAGAAACGTTTCAGATGCCTCTGGGTCAGAGAAGCCATCGGATTTCGCAAGGACCATATCATCTCTGTAGGAAACAGTTGGACTCATTCAACGTCAGCAGTAACGACTGAAAGGCGGAGATGACGTACCGCCAGTATCTCCGAGAAAATTGTAGAGGCTTTCGGACGTTACAAAGCACGTTCGGAGCGGATGATCGGCGAAAATCTTTATAAAGGTCTTTGGTGATTTGGATCGAGCACGGGCAGCTGAATCCCTCGAAATATCTCTTCACTGGCTAGGCCAAATTGCATGAGCCAGTAGCTTAGGCTATGGCCGATGATCAGTAGCCCTAGGCAGGGCAGGGTGGCCAGGGCCAAGCCAATTTGGGGATTGTAAATCAACGTAAACGGCAAGTCGTTGAAGGTTTTTGGCGGAGTTTTTTCACGAAAAGGTTGCATAAGTCAGGGGCTCGTAGTAAACGTATAGCAACTTTAGGTCATATCATGGCCCACGTTGGTGCGATTGTATGTTAGTACTGCCTCTATGGATTGTGGAGCAGTGAATTGTGGAGCAGGGTTTACGTTCAGCGTAGCGGGAGCTGTTTTCCTTAACGGGCCGTTTGCTGTTTTTAGTCTAATGTTGCGAACTGTGTTTGTAACATTAGATTCAAAACTTGACTAAACCTCCTTAGAAGACTAAATTTTGCGGGCGAAGCATGTTGGTTGCCAATTGGTTTTGAAATTGTTATGGGATCTGAAGGTCTATGTTCAGTCACTTAAAATCTGATCAGCCACTGACGTTAGATCCTAAGGTTCTACTGCCTTGGCTTGAGGATGTGGTTAACAATGCCAGTTGTGCCTTGCAGCTCAAGCTGCGGGGCAACATTTTGCACATCTATGCAAAATCCGTTGCCGGGTTGGATCGGGAGTATGTGCTACTGCGGCTGGTGCGATCGCTTCTAGAACCAGACCGTAAAGCCTCCTTGATTAAGGATTTCCCGCAAATTTATCAGCTTTATTTTTATAGTGGTCGCAGGGAGGGCTCCGGGGAGCAAAAGCCCAATTGGTCTATTCCCATCTATCTAAACCGTTTGGAGCGCCATCTGGAGCAGTTGGTGGAGTCCAGCACTGATCTTGAGGAAATCAAGCGTTCCACGGCCCATTTGACCTCGGGTATTGGGTATTTGGATGATGCCACCTCTGCCATTGTGCTTTCCAATGCCAGCCTGGCTCGGAAGGGGGACCCCGATGCGATCGCACGCTACTTGAGCCAGACCCTCAGTGCCTTGGATGTGGGGGTGGATGTGGTGGTCAATGCCGTCCCAGGCAAGGCTAAACGCGCCCAGGGGGTAATTACAGCGGCGGCCACCGTGGCGGTGGACCCCAGTCGGGAATTGATTGATCGGCTGTGGATTTTATGTCGAGCGGCCTATAGCCCTGACCCGGCCTTGATCGCCGCCCCGACTGCCCAACGGTTGAGGGACCTGAAGCTCACCCAGTTTCAAGATGCGGTGATTTCAGTCCAGGTGCTGGGGGAAGAGTCCCCCGACTGGCGACTGCGGGTGGACCTGACGCCGGATGAAGAAATTTTAAAAGAATGGAGTCGTTGGGGGGATACGGAGTCCATTGCCCGACTGCTCAACCAGGCTCTGTTGCCCTTGGATGTCAGCCTGCTACCGGAGGTTAAAGACTCCACCCTGCATCTGGTTTGTCAGCCCCTGGCCGTAGGCCAAACCGTGGCGGTTCCCCCTGGGTCCCAGGGCGCAAAGGCGGCGGAGAGGACCGGTGGGTCTGAGGCCGATATTATGGCTGCGATCGCACCGCTCCTAGAACAGTTAGCCCCCCAAGGGCTGGGCCGAGCCATGGTCTACGGACCTAGCCTAGACGGCGTTACCCCGCAGTGGCTCAGGTGCCTAGATTTACCGGCTAGCGAACATCCCGATCTAGCGATTGCCACCACTGACTTAGCCCGCCAGGGCGACTTGCCCGCCATCGCCTACTGCTTGACGAAACAGCTCAACCCGGATCTAGACGAACAGCTATCCACCGGCGGTACCCGAGTACAGCTGCTGATGCGGGAAAATCGGCTCCACATCATGATTGATGCGCCGGTATGTCCACCCCGGCGGCAGGTGGTGCCCCAGCTCAAGCAATACCTCAGTCAATATCCCATTAAGCACATTGCGGGTGTTCGTATCTACGGTCGACGGGCGGGACAAAAGCGCCCCGATTGGCACTACGGCTATGACCGTCAGGCCACACCGCGTTTGGTGCCTGAGGCCGCCCCCGAATTTGTCGCTTCGGAGGCCTATCTGGGGGACTTAGTCCAACCGGAGGACAGGGGTGAGCATGAAGCCTGGGACGAAGCCTGGCCCAGCCGAGTCCTAGAACAAGTGCGTTCTCTATTGATCCAAACCCAGCTATTTTCGGCTATCCCCCGCAGCGCGGAGGAACCCCTAATAGAGCCCCGTTTGACCGTTGGCAGAGGGGGGATTGTCCTAGCCTGGGGAGCCCTAGGGCTACTATTAGCCTTCCAAGCAGACTGGATTGCGGGCCAGCTATTTAGGTCCCGGTCCCTGCTGGTCACGGCCCAGCAAAACCCATCGCTCATTCAGTCCCAACCCCAGGCTAAACCCTCCAGCTTTGAAGAAGAATTGGCCCAGCTCAACTGGGGGCAAAATGATGGTGATGCCACCATTAGCCTAGACGACGAGCTACCCGGATTTGCCAGCTCAGCCATCAATGATACGGATTTGCTTGGTAGCCCGCCCCAAACCACCGTGTCCATGGCTGAGGTGTTAGAGGACTCTCCCTTCCCCCCCTTCAAAAGCCAGCAACTGAATGAAAAACTGGCGCTTTATCACTGGTATGTAGCCGAGCAGGGGGCTCCCGATGTATTGGTATTTGGCAGCTCACGGGCCCTGCGGGGAGTAGACCCGGTGGCCCTCACCCAGGCTGTCGCCACCCTAGGTTATGAGGATGTCAGTGTCTTTAACTTTGGTGTCAACGGAGCCACGGCCCAGATTGCAGACCTAGTCGTGCGCCAGCTGTTGGCCAACTATCCGCCGCCCAAGATAATTTTGTGGGCAGACGGAGCCCGAGCCTTTAACAGCTCACGGGTAGATGTGACATTTAACGCCATCTCAACCTCAGAAGGCTATCAGCAGCTGATTACGGGGGAGCTATTTCCTGAAGCTGGTGGTGCAGCCACCGGACCCACCCTCAACCCTGCTCAACGGATCAATCGCTATTACACCCGGATCGATCAGCAGCTCAGTACGTCCCTAGGCAACATTTCCTCCGGCTACAGCGAACGGAAGCGCCTCCAAAAAGTAGCCCAGACCAGTCCCCTAGCCTCGAATAACACCGCCAATTCGGTCGCCGTTAATCCCACCGAAACCGACTTAATTGATGCTAATGGCTTTCTTCCCCTAGCCATTCAATTCAATCCCGCCACTTACTATCTCGATCATCCCCGGGTAGACGGAGCCTACGACGGCGATTACAAAGCCTTCCAAATGGAAGGCCCCCAGGTTGATGCCCTCAAACGTATGCTGGCCTATACCCGGACTCAAGATGTGGCCGTCGTCTTTATTAACACCCCCCTCACCAACGAATACCTAGACCCAGCCCGTCTAGAGGTGGAAAGCCGGTTCCAGCGCTCCATGCTGCAACTGGCAGCCCAGGAACCGGGGCTGCTGTATCGCGATCTTGGCCAGCTATGGCCCAAGCGCTACGACTATTTTTCTGACCCTAGCCACTTAAATCGGTTTGGAGCCTATCAACTATCCAACCGTCTAGCCCAGGACCCGATGATTCCTTGGCTCAAGCTCAAGTCCTCGGATGACCAGTCATCTGACTAGTCAAAACCCACTAATCCCGGCCTAAATCAAGCTAAATCCAGTTCAGTACCTCAGCTCAATCAAGCCCAAGACCCAGTTCGTCACCCCCAGTTAGCCTAATGACGCTGCCCTCCATCGTTTACGGTCTATTTCTCCTTGGCACCACCGGTCTCTATTGGTTACTCCCCAGTCGTGGCCTCAAGCTGTGGCTACTGGTCTTCGCCAGCTTGGTATTTTACGGATCGTTGCAGCTCCAGTATGTGCCGCTGTCGCTGGCCATGGTCTTGGCCAACTACATCATTGGGCGTCGTCTCAGCGCTCCCCTCGATTGGCGAATTCCCAACGAAGAATGGCACTTTGCCCAGCAAGACTGGGATCGAAAACGCTTAGGGCTGATGTGGGTGGGCATTAGCCTAAATGTTTTGCTGTTATTGGGTTTCAAATATGTCACCCCGATGGCCGCCACGGTTAATCCCAGTTTGCAATTGCTCATGCCCCTGGGGCTGAGTTTCTTTTGCTTCGAGTCCATCGCCTATCTTGTAGACATCTACCGGGGGGCACCCGCCGCCAATCACTTTATTGAGTTTGCGGCCTACAAGCTATTTTTCCCCAAGCTGATTGCCGGACCCATTACCCGTTTTCAGGGCTACATCAGTCAAATGAAACGTCCCCGTCTCCCTGGGTTAGAACAGGTGGTGGAAGCGGGGTGGTTGATTGCCTCGGGAGCCGCAAAGAAACTGCTCTTTGCCGATCGAATTGGCCTGCTGGTTAACCTCAGCTTCGATAACCTAGAGCGGGCTGGAAGTGGTGACCTGTGGTTGGCTATTTTTGCCTATGGTCTGCAGATTTATCTCGACTTTAGTGCCTATGTTGACATTGCCCGAGGCAGCGCCCTTCTGCTAGGCATTCAGTTACCCCAAAACTTTGACTTTCCCTATTTCACCACCAGCATTGCCGAATTTTGGCGACGCTGGCATATCACCCTGGGCGACTGGCTGCGTAACTATCTTTACTTTCCCCTGGGGGGGTCCCGCAAAGGTCTTAGCCGAACCTGTATAAACCTGCTGCTGATCATGTTGATTGCGGGGATTTGGCATGGGGACCAGTGGGGCTTTCTAATTTGGGGACTGCTCCACGGTCTGGCCCTGGTGCTCCATCGGCTCACCCAAGTGGTGAGTGAGCATCGCCCAAGACTGAAAGCTTTTTGGCTCAGTTGGCCTGGGGCCATTGGTGCCTGGGGGCTAACCCAGCTATTTGTATTTTTAAGCTGGGTGCCATTCCGCCTACCCAACTTGCCAGCCATGGGTCTAGTGATCAATAAGTTCTTTAATCAATCGGCTGATGTGCAGTTCGCTCAAAAGGTTTACATCGAATCCCTAGGAGCCACTCGGGGGGCCGTTCTCCTGATACTGCTAGGTCTAACCGTTACCATGGCCCTGCTCCATGGCTTTAAGTATCGTCTCAAGCTGCAAATTAGCTGGCCCCTAAAGTTGATGTTTATTCCTGTGGGCCTTTATTTAGCTTGGCTGCTGGCTCCCCTGGAGTCGGTTCCCTACATATACTTTGAGTTTTAATTAAGGACCGACAACATAGGCCTGTATCCTTTGCCCATTGGCTATTTCAAGTAATCCGATGGCCAAAGATGAAGGAAATCTTAAGACATGTTGCGGAAGATGATAAGTAGCGTTACATTTGTATACAAGCGAACAGAGAGTATTAACGCTCATCTGTAAGCCATACATATCCGTACCTTTACAACGCAATTATTTATCATGACAACTACTCTCCAGCAGCGCGAAAGCGCTAACCTGTGGGATCAGTTCTGCGCATGGATCACTAGCACTGAGAACCGCCTTTATGTAGGTTGGTTCGGCGTTCTAATGATCCCCACGCTACTAGCTGCTA
>NZ_JAYGIG010000052.1:0-21409 GCF_034932105.1 Leptothoe sp. PORK10 BA2
TGTTCTGCCGTATTCGCGGTTACCTATCCACTCTACGCAAACAGGGGCATAACGTTCTGGATGCCCTCATGGGATTGTTCTCTGGAAACCCTATAACTCTCCTACCCCAGCCTGAGTAGTTACGATATATCAACTAATACTGTTGATAGCCCCATGGTCTCCCTGAGAAAGGTGTGGAAAGGTATGAAACGTTATAATTACTCGCCCCTTCTGCTTTTAGCTGTCATCGTGACCTGTGTTGCCTGTGGCAAGACGTCTGATGCAGCATTTCCACCCTCCCCAACCCAGGAACGGGGAACATTGACTGACGGGGCCACCAAAACGGTTTCTGGCCCATTGGAGGATCAGCCCCTGGGTACAACTGAAACCCAGGTAAACCTGCTTAAATCAGACGATGGGGCGCTGTCTGACGGAACAGCAGCGACTGACACCACAGTGACTGTCGGTGACACAAAGGATGATTCGAAGTCACAGCCTGACGACACAACAGCTGTGAGTTCTCCAAATGATTTGGGTGTTCAAGAGTCCGTGAATCTATCTGACAATACCAATAATGTGATATCCGATGAGCCTCAGGAACCCAGAGTTGAGGTGGCTGAGATGAGAATACCGGCCGAGAATGAAGTGCCTGAAACCGTTATTCTGGTGTCGCCGTTTCTCGATGTTGAAGAGATTGAACTGCTGCCATTGGATGATTCTGTCGCTGATGATAAAAATCTGTAACTAGTCACCGCAATAGTGACTCGCTATTGAGAATTGATAGAAAAATACAGGTTGCAAAAAGTGCATAATTCAGGTTGAGCCTACATTCCGCACTTCCAACTGGCACATTGAGTATTTAAATGAAGCAACAGGGATCACAGCCATTTTCTCTGACAAAATTATCAATAATCAGCCTTAATTGAGAATCGACGCCTTGTAGTTTGTTTGAACTATAAGGCGATGAAACCCTTGCCCGAAAAAGGTTCGATCGTTAATACCTGAGTGTGACACTTCAAAGGGCGGAATGTGGGGTTGAGTTTCCGTACTACTAAGTTTTCGTACTACATATAGGCTATTCGGCTCAGTCCCAGACCTGTGGGATCAAATCATGAAGAATTATGGTGCCGCTACTGCTTTGGCAAGATCCGCCGATATGCTTACATACGTACAGCATTCGTTCATCATCGGCTTAGCTATCGCTAGGGCGATGGACATGGTTATTGATTCTTTTCCTCGTTGTTATTGAGGGCAGTTTATGTCAGATGTGGTTGGCCAAGGTCGCTTGGTGGTGACAGATCCTGCTGTGGTAGGTAACTCCAGGCATTTTGGCTTTCAAGTTAGTCAACAACAGATTCAGTTTTATAACCTATCTGACCCCACAACTCGCTTTACACCATTAGAGTGGTGGACTGCTATCCAGGGCAGCCTGTCGACGCCAGAAATAACAACTATAGCCGTAGTAGGACATGTGGTATTGGCCGCCTTGCCAGCAGCCCCTAACCCTGCCTTTTCAGATATTTCCGTCGGCGTCGGCAATGTGGCCGGACAGCCAGTCTTTACCTTGACGGTGCGTCAGCTCCAAGGGACTCCCTTCGGTGTCAGCGCCAGCGGCCACGTAGCTTTTCAGGACTTAGATATCACCTTTACCCAAACGGTTTCTGGGGTCGTCCTATCCGGTGGGGTCAAGGTTATCGTCCTGTTTGATCCCCTGGTGCAGCCCGTGGCCCTTTCCCCAGCTTGGAACAATGGAGCATTGGTGTTTGCGGCAGCGGGGTCAAAAGTGCCTGTAGGTCAGGTGGGCGTCCTAGAGCAGACCCAAATTACGGTGCGTTCGGCAGCGCCGTTTTCCTGGGAGGCGCTGCAGATTTTATATACGTTTGAGGCCGATCCCGGCGGCCTGATTCGAGATACGTCTGGGCAGCAACCTCCCATCGACCTGACGGTCTATACCCCTGAACTGGTGTCTTGGTCAGAGGGTGTTGTAACGACTAAGCGGGGAGCTGCGATCGCAACTGCTCCCCTGCGCCCAGCCCAGCCCCTACCCCAGCCGCGACCGACGCAGCGATTAATCAAGGCTTGTCAGGCCACTCGGGAACTGTCGGTGGTCCTGTGGTTTAAGCCCACCAGCAACAGACAGGAGGGACCAGCCCGTTTGATTACCCTGTCGTCTACCTCGGATGACCAAAAGCGCAATTTTCTGATTGCCCAAGAGAAAGATCGCTACATTGCCCGTCTGCGCACCACCATGACGGATGAAAATGGTCGGATAGGAAGCGGAAATAATAGACAGGAAATTCTGCAATCTCCGGCAGGGTCGGTGCGTCTAGAGCCCACCTATTTAGTATTCACCCGATCTGTCAGTGGGGCCGATGGGGCCAAAGTCTCTTTTTATCTCAATGGTGAACTGGTGGAGTCTGCTCGGGTCGAGGGGGACTTTAGTAACTGGCAGAACTTCGAACTCACCATCGCCAATGAATTTAAGTTTGAGGGCACGCGACGCGCCTGGGAGGGAGAATTTTATCGAGTGGCTGTGTACAGTCAGGCCCTCACCCCAGAGCAAGTGCGCCAGCAATATTACCCCCATGTGGTGACCACTGGTGAGCTGCAGCTGCTGCCTCTGCTGCCAGCGCCGTTGGATCGGACGCTGGCGGCGACGGTAGCCTATAAAAACGATCACAGCTTGATTTTGGCCACCGCTGCTCAGTCCGATCAGAAGTGGCTAGCTACCCCGCAGTTTCAGTTTGATCAAATTACCCTGTCCTGGAAAAAGGCTAGGGCTGCGGGAGAAAATAGTCCTACTCGTTGGGTTGTAGAGTCCACAAGTGCGATCGCAGCTACCCTGTGGGGGACCAATACATTCACCCTAGTGCCGAAGGGGGCTGCGCCTCAGCCGGAGCAGTTTTTGCCCTTGGTGCCCCAGCCTCGACAGACCTTAAATCTGCGTTTAGAAGGGTTGGGACAGCTCAAGGTGAATAACTTTGAACTCCAGTCCGATCGCGTTAACGGTCGTCCCCAGTGGGAATTAGTCGCCGATGTGCGAGAGTCTGAGATCGATCTGCCAGGGATTGATCGACCCTTTGACTTCAAGACAGACTTTAAGCTGACCTCCCTGGACTTAGTCCTTGAACATGTGCAAGATTCTTTTCGGGCTGTGGACGAAGACCGAATACTGCTGACGGGGAAGTGGTTGGGACAGTCCCTAGGCTTCTACGGCGTACGTTTAGCAAATCGGTTTCTATTGCGGAGTGCCACCCTATTTGAGTTGCCGTTTAACCTCACCCTGGGGCCAATTTATCAGCCAGGAACCACCATTTCTGTGGCCGACCAGGTGACCATGTGCCCCACACCGGGCTGTCGTCAGGTGATGAGCCTGGATGTGCTGATCGAACTTAGCAGCGCTGGCTTTATGGCGGTGGTGAACAGTCGGTTTCCCTGGCGGGACACCTTTGGTCGGGAACGGATTCTCCGCCTGCCAGAATTTACCCTATTTGACCTACCCACGACGCCCAATGCGCTGTTGGCTGAGGCCATAGCGCAGCTGACTGCCCATGCTGACAGCATCTTTGCGCCGGTGATCCAGTCAGAAAAAGATTTCTACGGGATCCCCCTGGACAATCAGCTCTCCCTAGTTTTTGCCGAGAATGCGGGGCCTCCCACCAGCCAGAAGACTCTCTTGCCGCCCGTGCTCAGCCAGAACGCCCCTCTGACAGCGGGACTGCTGCAGCTGGAGCAGTCCGACACCCAGGCCACCTTAACCCTAGACCTAGCTGGCAAGAGTGCTAGCACCGTTAAAACCGACTACGACAGTTTTCTGCGGCAGCTGTCTGCCCGGGCCAAGGGAGCGGCTAGCTTTGCCCTGGTGCGGCAGCGCCTAGCCGAACGGTTGCCAGTGGCGCTGGCCCAAGGGCTGCAGTTTACCTATGGCTACACAGGGCAGACCGTGGATCTGGTGGGCGGAATGAGGCTGCGGGTGGAGTACCAAAACTACCAGTTTGTGCATCCGGTGGACAAAACGGCTGAAACTGGCTTTGTCAGCAGCGGGATGGCCCATTATGCTCTGTCTCTCCAAACGGATGCCGAGGGAGACTATCTGAGCTTTGATCCTTTTTTGGCGGCGGTGCCGGTTGCCCTGGAGGGTCCCAATTCGGGGATTAGCGGTCTGATCGATCTGCTGCGACCGGGCTATCGTAAACCCTTCTATCAGCTGGTCTACCCCGATGAGTTTTTGGCTGCTAGCGGTCGGGTTGGGGCGGAGCGGGTGGCCATATTGGTGGGGGCCGATGATTTCAATACTCTGCAACAGGCTGCGGACTATTACATCAAACCCAGTGCTGCCCGCAGTCAGCCGCCCGCCAACGTTGCCCTAGCCTATTTCCGAGGACGGGCCACCGTGGTGCCGGAGATCGCTATTTTTGTACAGGAACAGCCGGAGTATGTGCCCGTGGGAACAACCCTGCGACAGCTGGCGGAGCGCTATGGGCATGCGTCTTTGCGGGGGCGGCTGCAGCGACTGGTCCATGAGGGGGTGAACAATGCTGGGGACTATCGATTTGTAAATCTCGGCCATCATGCGGCAGCGCTCGATCTCCCCTTGGTGCAGGGCGATCGGGTCTACTTTTAGGGGGAACTACCATGGCAACTCCCCACTTTGAGAGTTTAGAGGCCGGGTTTTATCACTGGGTGAATGGGCGCGCGGCTCCTGGTGCCGAGGAGGGGACGATGCCCGCTGCTGTTGAGGTGCTGTTTGTGGATCTGGCGGCCGATCCGGCTATGGCGGTTCCCCCGCTCAGTCTGGCGGCGAGTTGGGCGATCGCAACGGGTGTTTATTTGTTTTTGCCAGCGCGGCCTAGGGATTTGGGGATGGTGCGATCGCAACTCCTAGAACTCCGCCGCTCTCCGGCCTATGGCCAAGTGCGGTTTTTGTGGCTGAGCAATGCCGACGAGTCCCTGGCCCAGTGGCAGTTCCAAAGTCTTTCGGTGGACGGCGCGCCAGCCGACAGTCGGGTCAGTCGGCTGGCGGCCTTTGACTTGGGTGGCTATGCCCTGACCATTCCCAGGAGAGCCACCATTGCCCCCGATGAATCTGATAGCGAATCCGGCTTTGTATGCAGCACCGAACGGGCCTATCTGACCACGGACTATGGAGATCAGCGCTTAGATGGTGTGGGGACATCCCTCCAAATAGCCCTGACAGATACTGGAGGCAAGTCCGTTGGTAGTTGGCAGTTTGCCCTCACCCTGACCCGACCGGAGGATGGGAGCGATTCTACCTATGGGGAACTAGCCGCCCTGGATATTGGCTTTCGGCTCTTTTTTGTCGATCCGCTGTTTTCCAGTGATGCCGAACTGTTTGGAGCCGGGGTTTTGTACCAGTCCCTGCGCTATCCCCTCTGGGATGAAGCCGCCGCCCAGCGCTACCCAGAGCATGGGGTGACCCTGCAAGGCTGCTGGGATCCACTGACTTGCGATCGCAGCTTTTTTAGCTTTGTCTCGCTGCCAGACGGCACCTTTCCCAGTCTGCCCTCGGGCTATCGCACCAATCTGGGCTACACCGTATACCTCACGCCCCAGGCCAGTAGTCGTCTGGTATTTGCGCCCAAACCAGGGTCCAGTTTGGACCTAGCGGCACAGTCGGCGGGGCTGTATCTTTTACCCCAGGGCGAGTTTGCGTTAGCCGCCCCCACCCACCCAGAGAATCTCCTCGGGCAGCGCCCCGACTATGGCAATAATCTCATGTGTGGTCTCTCTGGAGTCGAGTACATCAAGCTATTGGAGACAGGCACTTACACCATTGGGTTTG
Source organism: Leptothoe sp. PORK10 BA2 (assembly GCF_034932105.1). Lineage (NCBI taxonomy): Bacteria > Bacillati > Cyanobacteriota > Cyanophyceae > Nodosilineales > Cymatolegaceae > Leptothoe > Leptothoe sp. PORK10 BA2. Next base: position 5,783 of record NZ_JAYGIG010000052.1, read on the forward strand.
TCCCCAGCCAGCCAGCCTTTGCCCCGCGCTATACCTCCAGTCAGGGCCTGATCCAGCGGCTGCGAGATTTGATTGGTTTTCCTGACCAACGCCCCCTCCCCACAGCGCCCCTAAACAGGTACAGCAGTTTGACTGACCTGTTGGGAGAAAGTCGGGCTGAGAAAATTTTGTCCATCCTCAATACCCTGCTGGGAGAGTTTTTCGCCACTGGATATCGGCTACCCGAGAAGGATCAGGAATCGCTGCGGCTGCTGTCTAGTAATCAACTGTCAACCCTGGGTGACCTGGAAGATTGGTTTCAAGGGATACTGCGGGCCAGTCGGGTCCAGGATGATGGCGGCGGTGCTGCTCCGGCCGGTGATCCCGTCGCCTTAACTCCCAGCGCAACGACGGCCTGGGCCTATGTGCGCCACCCCAGCGCTACCCCCGTGTACTACGCACAGCCGGACCAGTCGATGCTCTACAAACCGTCTACCCATATAGATCTGCTCAACTTTTTGGAAGTCCCAGCAGCAGATCTCTTAGTGGCGTTAGACGATGCCATCCCTGGCCCATTTCCAATGTTTCCCTACGGTAGTTTGCCAGCGGGCATTGCCGACTGTCGTGAACTAGAACTCCAGGTGATCAATCCGCTGCGGCGGGCTCAGATTCAGCAGCATTACGAGCGCCAGGGAGAGCTAGAAGCGCAAACGTTGGGGGTGCGGTTTGCCAATGGGACTGGACCGAGCCTCCTCAGTCTGGCTAATGTTGTTGCTGGTGTCGGGACCGCCAGTACCGAGGCTGTCGTGAGCGGCACCACGTCCCAGGGTCTGCTAGCCCGATTTAAGGAAGACTATAGCGAGATGACGGCATTGGTGCTGGCCCGCTCTAGCAAAAACGATCAGGATCAGTTTCTTCAGTTTCAAAATATTGAACGGGGTTCTGCCCTTTGGAGCGCCTTCCAGGCCAATCAACTATTGCTCATTATCGATGATGCGGAGGCGTTAAAATCCTCCTTTAATGACCCTGATAATCCGGTTCAGACCATCACTCAACTCACCATCGATGGCTGGACTTTTTCTTTGGATACGGTGAATGACGCGGGCGAATTGCTGTGGCGACCAGACAGTGTGCTGCTCTTTAAGTACTACAATAAATCGCTGCTGGAGCTGATTGAACAGCCCAGCCTGTGGTCCCAGGCGGCCACCTTTGTGGGGGATGAGGCCAAGGTGGCTGAGGTGCGTCAGCGGCTGCGGACTAAGTTGGAACTTGCGATCGCACTGGACACCGACGCTACGCCCCCAAAAATCCGCAAACGCTACGCCCCCCTGGCCAACATTGCCCGCAACCCCAACTGGTCTGGCATCCTGGGCATCAATATTCCCGTCCCCCCTACCGATGGGTTTCCCCCCGCCCTAGAGACCCTAGCTGGCGGCATCAACAAACCCTTCTTCGCCCAGTACGTCGGCGTTAACGATACGCCCATCCGCACCGAAGGCAGCTCCCTAGTGGCCGAGCCCTCTTCCCTATTTGCCCTGATCGACTATGAAAACCAAGACGCACCCACCGCTCACCCATCTGGCTATAACTTTCAGGTATTAAGCCTGCGAGCCTTGTTTGAAAACTCCCGCATTACCGACTTTGACAGTGAAATTGGCGTCACCATAGATAAACTATTTGGCGAACGCACCCAGCTTCAAGAAGATGCCAAGGGTAACAATCTCAGTGGGCGCAACCTGATCACGCTGCAGGGCAGCACCGAAAACCACAACGGCAAGCCCACCTATGCCTTTAGCTTTAGCGGCAACAACCGCTTCCTGATGCCCAACAGCGCTATTTTCAACTACATTGACATCATCAAAGCCCAATTTGCTTCTGCGCCCATCCCCGAGGGAGACAATCCCACCATTACCGGTCGCTTTTCGTTCTGGATCCGCCTAGGCTTCCGTAAGCTAGACAAATTCGACGCCTTCTCCTTTGGCCCTAGCGAAGACTTACCCACCGAAGACGATATCAAATATCAGCGGTTTTTGAGCGCTTCTAATCTGGTGGTGACCCTGTCCTTTCCTCGCAATAACAACAAAGAGCGTACCTTTGCCTTTGTGCCCGACGACCTGACCTTTCAGCCCGGCAAACCAGGAAAGACCCTCGGTGAAAACAGCTTTCGGCCCACCAGCCTCTATGCCAAATTTCCCATTACCCTCAAGGGCTTTATCCAAGGTCAGGGTAAACCCAAGGGTGTGTTGGATGTGAAAACTGCCTTGGGCAAAGCGCCGCTTGCCGGTGCCTGGTATGGCCTGTCCTTTGACATCGACCTGGGCAGCCTCGGGGCCTTATCCAGTGTCACCAAGCTGGTGTCCAGTTTAGTCATTCTCTGGCTGCCCAACCCTGATCCAGCGGCAGATACCCGCCCTGAGCCCCAGGTATACGTAGGCATAAAACTGCCCGGCCTCTCCGGTGATGTGCTGGGCTTCCCCCTCCAAAGCGTGATCAAATTCTCCTTCAAAACCGCCGAATTTTTGTTTGATCCGGCGAAGAATAACCCTGAAAAGTCCACCTACTTACTCAAGCTCAAAGCCATTGTCCTGAAGCTGCTGGTGCTGTCGTTGCCCCCCAATGGCCAAACCGAACTGCTGATTTTTGGCAACAGCGAGGGGCGCGATCAGCCCATCGGCTGGTATGCCGCCTACGCTAAGGAACCTGCTCCACCCGCCTCAACCGGCAACCCATCCCCGAATCGGCGTTAGCCATCAAAAAATCAGAACACGCTATCTTTCCCCTTCCCCTCCTTTTCTCCCTTAAAGAAATGACTATAGAAGAGATCCTCAACGCTGTCACTACTCCGATTATCGAACTGATCGGGGCAATCAATCGAGAGTATAAAACCAAGTTTCCCGAGCTATTATTTCCGAGTGGCAGTCCCCTGGCGAACATTTGGAATACGCTGGTCAAAGTTCGGCGGGGCAACGGGGAGGATGCCGACTTTTCTGCCGAGGGTGTCTTGGATTTCTTCCCTTTTAACTTTGGGAAAAACCTAAAAAATAATCCCCTAGAGGGCAGTTCCTCAACGGATAACCCGCTGGTCATTAAGCTCAAGATCATCATTAAGAACCTGCCGGACTCGTCTTAGGCGACCTTGGTTTTTTCCTAGGGGCGCGTAGGGACTACACTTGGGCGCTCCTATGATTCTTTCACGGTCTGGCTTTGTTTATTGTTGTATTTCTCTTAAGGAGCATTCATTATGCCTGCTGATTCCCAAGTCTATTTTGGTATGGTGCTAGAACTAGGGGGAAAAGAAATCTCCCTCGAACCCCAGACCGCCATTACAGAAATTAGAACCAAGGGTATTGAAGTAGCCCTCCCCCCCGACCAGACGGTCGAGATTGGTGGCGTAGGTGAAAACCTCAAAAGTATCCTCGATTCTCTCAACGTAGAGTCCGATAGCTTCCTGGAGATTAGGACAGAAACTAGGAACGGACAAGTAGTGAAGATAGCAGAGATTAAGGATTTACCTGATATAGAGGTACTTAAAAATATTGTTAACCTGCTATTCAACGCTCAGCTGGCGATTCAACAATTCCACGTCAAGGTGCCCCCCACCCATCGAGTAGGTGCCACCCCTGCCGACCCACTAGTGCTAATTCCTGCGACAGAGCGGGGCGATACCCGATATACCATCGGTCTATCCGCCACTTGGATCGGTGATGCTGGCGTCTTGTTCGGCGATCCCCAGACCGGCTTAAAACTAAAAGGACTGTTTTTCAAGGCTAGTAACGAAGGCATCTAGGACCTAGCCCATGAAGAATGGGTATGTCTGAGCAGCGCGATACCACCGGTTGAGGCATTGAGAGCAGGGCTATGACGTCATCATCTTTGACTAAAAAAACAGCGGTCAGGCCCACGGTCGGCGTGGTGGTGGAACTCACCGCAGGGGGAGACACCGCCACCCTCTCCATGGAGAGGATAGACCAGGGGGCAATAGTCTATCGCGGGGGGATGCCACCGGGACAGACATTACGGCTTGGGGCGCTGCTTGAGGATGTGTTTAAAATCGAGGCCCTGGCCTCCATGCGGTCGTTGACGATTACAGAGCTATCTCTGGAAATGCGTCCTGCCTTGGAGGCCTATGCCTTCAAAATGGGTATTGCCAATGCCTGGTCTTTGGAAATAGAGACCAGTGGTACCCCTTTAAGGTTTAGCGTCGATCAAGTCTCCGTTTCCCTAAAGAAATCTCCCCAGGAGACATACTTTTTTCTACGGGGGGATTTTAGCCTCGGGTTTACGGGGGGTGCTCAGGGAAAATTTTCCCTGTCTGTGAGTCGGATTGTGACTACGACCCCGGCCAGGGGAGAGTGGGTACTATTGGCGAAGGCCAGCAATCTTGAGTTAAAGCCCCTGGTTGATCGCCTGCTGGGGGAAGGGCAATTAACCGCCGATTTTGGTCTAGATCAGCTTACTATCCAGGCTCTGGAACTGGAACTTATTCAGGAAAAGATTGTTGCTCAAGCAGGCACACCCGCAACGACTCGGTCTCTATACCGTTTTTATGGTGCGATCAATTGGGGGTTTACCATTGCGGGTGAGCCGATCACCGTGGTGGCCAGCGCCGATATTAGAAACTATACAGAAAGCCGCAACGCCACCGGGAGCCTAGTCAGGACAAAGACCGGCATCGCGGGCAGAGTCGCTGGCTCTATTGAGCTATTTGAGAAAACGGTTAAAGCTTCGATTTTCTATGAGTTTTCGCAGTCGCTAGCACCGCCGCCGCCAAGCACTGCTGAAAAACGCATTGGGTTTGCAATTAAGATTAAATCGTTTGGTCTCACGGGACTCTATAGCAAGAGGACCGTTTCTGGCAGAGTTTTTGAGAAAATCGATTTTGGCTTTTCAGGCACGGTCAATATTGGCGACTTAATTAGCTACGTTGTCAGTTTGTTTGATCCGAGTTTAGAAGACTTTGAGCTGGATGCCCCTTGGGATCGCCTTGGTAAAGAAAATATCGATCTCACTAAGCTGACAGCGAGTATTGATCTCACCAACAGTCGATTTACCTTTAGCTATGGGCTACCGGTTGACCTGGGTCTTTTCAAGATCACTGGCATTGGGCTTGCCTACGAGAAAGTTCCCGGTTCAGCCCAATATCGTCCCAATATTAGTCTCAATTTGGTGATTCCGGGGCTGCCGGTCACAACGGAATCGTGGGACCCCGTCAATGAGAATCCTCCTAACATTCCCGGTCAAGGTGTCCAGGTCTTTGACTTACAATTTTTGGCGGTGGGTCAGCGGGTCACCTTCCATCCCGACATTGTGGCACGGGCTCGCAACATTACCCAGGTGATGACGGTGCTGCGGCAAACTATGGGGGTGCTGCCTCCGGCCCAGCGTCGTCAAAATCCGTTGGCGGCTCTGCAGGCCCGGTTGCCGTCTCCGGCTCCGGTCAGTATTGATCCAACGGCAACCATCACACTGCCAGCGGGCAGCAGCCCGATTGTCTTTAACCCCAACAGCGGTATCTTGCTGGGGGCACAGTTCTCCGTCATGGAGACCCTGGATATGAGCGTGATCTTTAACGATCCGCTGATCTATGGGCTGCGCATTAGCCTTTATGGGGCCAAGGCCAAGCTGTTTGCGGGGCTACAGTTCGAGATTCTCTATCGCCGCGTCAGCGATACGGTGGGGGTTTACCACGTTGAGCTAGCCATGCCCGAAGCCATGCGCCAGTTTGATGTGGGGGCACTGGCGGTCACCTTGCCGGTGATAGTGGTGGATATTTACACCAATGGTGATTTTGCTATTGACTTTGGTTTTCCCTGGAAGGGAGACTTTACCCGCTCCTTTGCCATCCAAGGTTTTGCTGGACCCTTTCCGATCTTGGGGTTTGGCGGTTTCTACTTTGCCAAGCTAAGTGCTGAGACCGCTACTAGTACCCCCGTGATTAGCAATGGTACCTTTAGCCCGGTCTATGAGTTTGGGCTGGGTCTGAAGATTGGCCTGGGGCGCACCTTTAATAAGGGCGTGCTCAAGGCGGAGATTAGCATTACTATCCATGGCGTCATTCAAGGGGTGGTGGCTCGGTTTAACCCCAGCGACCCGGCAGTGGCTAGCGATGATTATTTTAAGATCCAGGGGGGTGTTTCCCTGGTGGGTCGCCTCTATGGTGTCGTTGACTTTGGGGTGATCAGCGTCGATGTCGAGGTGCTGATCCGGGCGACGGTGCTGTTTGTGGTGGAAGCCTATCAGCCCACCCAGATTGTCCTCGAAGCTGAGGTGTCGGTGCGGGCTTCAATCAAGGTGTTGTTTGTGCGGGTGAGGTTCTCCTTTAGCCTGACGCTGCGTCAATCCTTTACGCTGGGGTCTGCTTCGCCCACCCCCTGGAAGCTGGGGGCTCCACCCGCCACCGCTGGTGCTCGTTTTGCGCCTGCCGCTTTTAGTATGCCGGTTGCTTTTGCAGCTGAGGCCTTTGCAGCCGAAGCTCTTGAAGTTGAGGCCATGGGGCCAGAGATGGTGACACCCATGGCCTTTAGGACCCTGGAGGTGGCTACGTTTGAGACGGCGGATTTCACCGCACCCGATGAGACTCCAGCGAACTTATCTACGAGCGCTGCCGCTGATATTACTGCTAGCAGGAGTCCCTGGGCTGCGGTAAAGTTGCCCCTGTCCGAGGAACAAAGCCGGATTGACCTTTACTTCCAGCCAGGCTTCACCCGAGTTGATCAAACGGTGGCCGGGGTGGGACTCCTGTTTATTGAAAACTCAATGCGTTCGGATAACCCCGACGAATTTGCTGACAATGCTAGTAGATTCGATACTGATTTTGATCAGCTGGTGAAGGCGCTGCTGCTGTGGACGCTCCACAACTATGGACCCATTGACGCCACTCAGCCGCTGGCCCTAGCCGACTGGGAAGCCCTCTACGATCGCTTCATTGCCGAATTTGAAACCGCCAACCATATTCCCCATTTTTTAGGCCAGCTCTATCTGTTCCTGGCAGAAAATTTTGTCTTTGAGATTTGCGATCGCATCACCGCCCAGAGCGAGCTAGACGGCACCTTCTTTCCCATGGTGCCGCCGCTGGCGATGACCATCAATGACGCTGGGCCGATTAATTTCCAAGCGAGTCATTTCACCCGCAGCCTCGATCAAATTCAACAGATCAAAGACTATCTAAAAGCACTCCAGGTCCGCCCCGGCAGCGCCGTTGAAAGCTCAGCCCCTGGCAGCTCAGCGGATCCAACCAGTGCCGGAACGGATCGCCTCTCCCTGGCGGACTATTTGTTCGCCGATTACTTTCTGTTGTTGATTCGCTCTGGGCTGCAAAGTGCCATTGACTATCTCGAAAGTCGCGCTGCTGCCGCCCGAGAAGCCAATACCCCCGTCCCGGTCGAGTCTGTTCAGAATGTGTTGGATGCCCTGAATCGGAATGGCGCCTTTAACCACCTCGCCGGGACCGCTTCTCGCTACTTCCTCCATGGGCTAAGACTGCCCATCCTCCCCGACCCCATGACCCCTCCTGTCGTGGTGTCCGCTCCTGAGACTTGGGCCACCCAGGCCCTCTACGTAGCAACGGGTCAACAATTTAATATTGCTACCACCACTTCGACAGAAGGCACAGGGGAAACGGCCAGGGAAATTATCACCCCCACGCTCAACAAAATTAAGCTGAGCAATCCTACCGGGCTCCCCTGGATACAATTTTTGGACTACGGCGAAGCGACTCCACCCATTCAGCCCAATGGGACTAGTCTCACCTACGTTCTCAGCCCGTCTGACAAAACATTTTTGCAGCAGCTGCCGGCGCCGGGGTCTGCTCCGGACCTGCCTGAAGAGATTGTGCTGCTGCCTTTCTATAAGCCTGCCCCGCGGCAGTACACCCTGCGGCAGCGTGTGGTGGTACCAGGAGGGACATTGTGGACGCTACCGGCAGATCTGCGCGCCTATATACAGCCCGACCCACAGGCTGAGCCCCTCCCGGCAGCGCCAAACATTTTCTTTAGCCTTGCTGATGCGATGGCTCAGGGAGCGCCAGCGCTGGCCAATGCTTTCGTGGCGTGGTCTACCAAGCTTAAGGTGACCGTGCGGCGGCTAGGGGCAGACAATGTCTATCAGCTGGAGGGCACCGATGAGGTCGGGAAGGATCTGCTGGAGGCAGTTCGCACTCAAGGGGGAACACCGACCTTAGAGCTGTTGTACCTCAACTCAGATACTGCCCAGCTGGAGTCCTCCCATGCCGATGTGCTGTTGTTAAAAACAAATCTCTCCACCCGCAGCCAGTCCTCGGGTGGCATTGGGATTCTGAGTATAGCGGCGGCGGCAGACATCCCAGGGACAACCTACCGGGCAGCCCTACCTGGGGCCGACGAAGACGGGACCGCCTTTTTGCAACTGCTCTGGGAATGCAGCACGGTTAACTCGGGGGGCTATTATTTGGCCTATGGGCCAGCCGACGGCGATGGGTTGCCCGCAGCTCTCTTTACCGACGGCGTGGCGGCGGAGCTGGTTTTGGTGATCCATGTGGCTAATCCATTGCAGTTGGCCAACCAACCTCAACAGGTGCAACCGTTTCACAACTGCGTGCAGGTGACAACGCCCCTGAGTGATGCCCAAGCCGATCTGCTGGCGACGCGGGTGGATGCACAGAATCAGGTAGCCGATCCGGTGCAGGTGCTGCAGATGCCAGCGGGCCATTTAGGGGTCCAGCTAACGCGTCCGGCGATCTCGGTGGACTCCAGTAATGGCACGGCCAAGGATGAACTGGAAAATCTCTATCAGCTGTTGGGATATCGGCTGTTGGCCAATGAGTTCTTTAAGGCTACACCAGAGGGTTTGCCCATGGGGCCAGCCAGCGATGACCCCACTGACGAAAAACTGCCCTGGCAGTACGAGCGGGTCATACCGGTGTATGGCTTGGCGGTGTCGGCCGCAGGTCCGCCAGCCCCACTGCCCTCCCCCACGATGAATCCCTATCGAGGGGTGGGGGCCACCGCCACGCTGCAACTCGAATGGCGGGATCTCTACGGCAACGTGTTTAAGCAGTTTGAACCGCCGCCACTGCCCGTGCGCTATTTTGATCCGCTGTTGGGTCTAAACCAGTGGCCAGCGCTGATGGAGCGCTATCGGTTTACGCCGGGAGCTGGGGGAACCGCCAAGCTCACTCTGTCACTGCAGCTGGATACCAGTCAGTATAGTGCCACCCCCGGCAGCCGGTTTGACGATGTTCAGCGCAAGACCCGCGCCGCCCGTGAGACCTATCAACAGGTGTTTTATCAGATCCATCAGCCCGATGTGACGGCAACGGTGGAAACCTCGGTGCTGCTGGCGGGGGCCGACCCGGTGCAGACGGAAATTTTGGACCGGGCGGATCCGGGCAGGACAAAGCCCCAGCTGCCGGACTTTGTCGATGAGGTCTATCGCTATCTATCGACTCTAGAAGGTTTAAGGCTGTTGTCCCACCTCGTTCAGTCGGGGGAAACGTTTGGGACGATTGCCACTGACTTCCGTCTGCAGGTGAAGGATCTGGCTACGGAAAATCAGGAGAAAGCAGGACTGTGGACAGTTGGAACGCCGCTCGAAATACTGGTGGAAAAAGATCTGAGCGCTGGCGACAGGTTACAAGATATAGCGCTAGCTGCGCTGCGGGCTGAGGCGTTGCTAGCAGACTTGGAGACGGTGGGTGCGATCTTATCTGCCCAGACGACGCCCGATTTTACCCCAGCCCAGATTACCGAGAGAGTCTACGCGCTGGCCCTGTACCATCGCCATCGGGCAGGGCTGGTGCAGGATCAGCTGGGGATTTCCATTCCCGGCAAGGCTGACTACACTACCCAACCTGGCAATACCCTAGCGGAGATTGTCGCGGCTACCGAGTATAGCCTGACTCTCCTGGCCGAGGAGGAGGAGCTGCCGGCCAGCGGGACATTCTCTGTGGTGGTCGTAAACCAGTTGGAGGTCTACCATGTGCGGATTTTCGACGGCAGCGGGAACAGGGTGGTAGAGAATGCCGTGTTATCCAATGAGACCCTGATCCAACAGCTCAATGCTGTCAGGCGTCAGGGGAGCGAGGACGAAACCCTAGAGGAGCAAAAAAACAAACGCAAACTCACCCTGCAGATCGCCGCCAGCCTGGACCAGCAGCTGCCCGTCGCTGATGTCTCGATCATCGCCTTGGTGGACTACTTGGAAAGCGGCCAACCGACCAACGGCGGTGACTATTTGAGTCCCCAAGTGACCTTGCCAGTACCGTTGGCCTATAGGTATCGGGTCAACGACAGCCTGGCAGACATCCGCGATCGGGTGAAAGCGGCGCTGGGGAATGAAACCATCGCCATTGGCCTGGATGCCGAGCTGTTGACGGTGGCGGATATCGCCCTAGCGACCGAGACAGCTTTGACTGCGGGCATATCTCTGGATATTCCAGGCCATCTCAACCTCGGTGGGCAGGATCTGCCCTCCCAAGCTACGGTCGGTGCTGGCAACGCCAAGCTGGCAGATTTGGTCACCACCTTAAACCAGCCCTGGGCGAATGCCCCCCAGCAGCAGATTAAGCTTGAGGCTGTGGTCACCACTAACCAAACCCTGGTGGGTCTGATTCAACCGGGAGTCCCCCTCCAGACTGCCCTCGAAAGTTGGCTGACGCTAGATGGGAGGGGTGTGCCCCCTGGCCTCCAGGCTCAGGTGCAGCCCTTCCTCAGTGCGGTGACGGTGAATGTCGCCACTCGCCAACATGAGACTTTCTACAGCCTCACCCAGATCTTTGAACAGATTCGTCAGGCTCTAGTAGATCTCGTGGCCGGTGCCCCCGACCCAGCCGATCCGCTGCTCAAGGCCCAGGTGCAGCAGCTGCGCGAACGGCTGAGTCGCAAGGTTTCTTTGGCGGAGGTTGCGATCGCAACCCAAACTCTCCCCCTACTCCAACCCGGCGCGAGTCTCATCGTGCCTCCCTATGCCCTAGATGTGCCGATTTCCTTTGACCTCACCGGCAGCAATGCCCCCGTCTATCCTCAGCAGCTCATTTTCCCCGTGACCGTACAGGTCACCCTACAGCGTAGCCCAGAGCTGGTTGCCGAGACGTTGGTTCCTGAGGAGACACTCGAGGGTGAACGAGAGCAGGTTCAACAACAGTTAGCCAAAGCGGTCCAGCAATCCACCGCCTACCTATCGCCCCACACCATGGAGGACGATGCCCGATCCGCCAGCTTGGCAGGCTTTGCCCAAGACTTCCAGGAGACTTTTGCTGGACTGCGGCTAGCCACCAGCGACAACCGTAACCCCGGTTTCCCCGGTGACCCCACCGGCCCGAGCCAGTCCATCTGGGCGGTGCGCCTGGGCCAGGGAGGCCTCACCTACAACATAGCGGCGGCGGCTCCCCCCAACAACCCCTTGTTCTTTGCCCCCAAACCCCTGGCCAACACCCTGATGTCTGGCCTGGTCAACCTCAGCGAGAATGAGTCTAAGCGCTTTGATGCCATTGACCTCAACCTGCTGGGACAGAACTTCCTGCAGGCGGTAGAAGATTTCCTCGCGCCCAAAGTCTCCATGCCGGCGGTGCGCCTAGGGGCCACAGCAGAGGTGGATAGGATTTTAGATGCCAAGGATGCTCTGGCGGACGCTATTAGTGCCCAGGTAGTATCGCTGCTAGATCTCCCTGTCCCACCCCAACCAGCTGATATACAGGCGGCCGCCGAGGCCCTCAAGCAAGAACTGAAAATAAACCTGGCGGCCGCCTATGCCATCGAGACCATCGTTCAGTACAATGTCTCCGTCACCAACACCGATCATCTGTCCGATACAGGTGACTTCCCGGTGCGGCTCGCGGGTCAGCCCACCCTCATCGGGGCTCGGGATGCGACCACAAAAATCGACATTGCCGATCTCTCTGTTCTAGACTTTACCCTCTCCCCATCTAAAGTCTCCCTAACCCAGCCCAGTACCTATCTCACCTTCTTTTTTGATACTCAAAATCCCGACAAGTATGAGGATATCGAACTCAACCTGACGTTCAAGAGTAATGAGCTGGAATACAACATCAAGTCTGTTGAAGGCATTGATGGCTACCAGGCATCCGACTGGCTGAGTTTTATTGTCCAGGATGACCCCGATCCGTTGGGGCATGTGCAGATTCCCATTCCCCTGCGCACCTATCCGATCCCCCCCAGTTTGGTGTTGCAACAGGCCGAGCTAGACCCCGATGCGGTCGGCGACGATCTGGCCAACGTCCGCCAGTGGCAATACGTTTACACCTATGAGCACTTGGATGTCGCCCAGGATAGTCTGGAAAGCGATGTGCGCTACAATTTGGTGGGGATGCCAGCACCTGCCGCCCTGGGCATTGTGGAAGATAGCAGCGCAGAAACCCTGTTTGATGCCCTAGTGCGGTTCAATCAGCAATACCCGGAGATTCAAAAGATTTTTGAGCAACTGGCTGAGGCGGATACAGCTCAAAAAATAGCAGTCGTTAACGCTAACGGAGCGGCCACAACAGCTATCACTAACTTTGCCGAGTCTGTCCGCCAGGTGGCCGAAAAATGGGCGATCTGGCAGCCGCCAGTGTTGTCCAACAGCGGGGCCACCGGGGTAGACTACACCATTAATGAAGAAGATCCACCGGTCTTAGCGGGGCAACCAACGCGGAAGGAAGTCACCATTGAGGCTCCTGTCCGCGTTGTTGATCCAGTCATGTTGCCCCAGGTACTGCTGCCCGGTTATCGGCTAGAAGAGAGTATAAGGCAAGACTCCAGTCCTACTGTACAAAAACAACTCTACCAATTTGTTGAAAAATCACCCGAAGAGGCTGCTCTGGACCCGGTCTATGGTGAATCGTCCATCCCCGATCGCACCCTGATTATCCAAGATCGCGATATTCTGGCCCAGCAAAATGCCTGGAGTGGGATCTGGCTAACCCGCAATCGCCAGTTGGTGTCCGCTGCCCCGACCAATCCTGCTTTTGTCTTCCAGACGCCCCAAGTGCGCTTTAGTAACTGGGTGACACCGCTGTTGGTCAATCGCCGTCCCTGGAATATTGCGGCGCTATCGGCTGACCCTCGGCAGACGGTATCGGCCCATTTACAACAGCTATTTAAGACGGTTTTACCAGATGCGGCCCCCCAAGCCTATGGTCTGCGGCTAGACTGTCGCTATGCCTTTGCCGTGGCAACGGTGGCCGATGAGCAACTGTTCTCGACGGTGCCGGTGCTGCTAACGCCTCGGATTGCGATCGCAAAATCCACGACTATCTCCGACCAGTTTGTGACCGCGTTGTCGGATGAAATTGAACGCTGGCGGCGAGATAATCATCCCGTAGAAGCTCCGCAGTACCAGGGCCGCTATCAGTTCACCCTAAATTTATTCTCGGGCCTAGATGTCGATGCCACGCTACCCCTGCTAAAGATCGAGCAGCTATACATTCGGCAAGGGGATATTAACTGGCCGACATCCTAGATAAAACTGGCTGACTGGCGATGTCGCTAAGCTGATGGGCCACCCCGGCTCCGCCAGTCTTGTGCTCTGCTTTGGATAAGTCCATAAGGCATTCCAGGGCTAAACTGCACGACTATGCTTTCAGCATATCTGATACAGTCTTAAGTATTTATGCTCATGGCAAACCTGGGATGCACCCAACTAACCGCCTATCTTTAATCCTGGACAGCACAGGGGCATGGGTAGAGTAGGATGTAAATTTACGGCTGTTATTACCCAAGGTGCCATGGTCCGGCAATTCATACGGCGTTTTTTACGATGGCTGAGGGCATTACTATCTCAGATTCGCGGCTCCAAAGGTCGCCCGCAAGATTCACTGATCCTCAAACGGTTACCATCAGCTCGGCAAAATCTCCTTCCTAGTCCCCACGGCTCGCCCGCCCCTGCGGTCAACCCGTTCGTCTCCGATCATGGGGCGGCAGCCCACGCCCATGCACCCGCTCAGCTCCATACACCAGTCGCCACCGTAAAGACGGCAGCTGAGGCTGAGGAAAGCGAGCGTCCCACACCACCTCTGAACCCAGATTCCAATCGACTCAGCAATTCATCGAATTTCGAGGTCTTGCTTAGCGACTATACCTATTCTCCGAGTCCAGCTGTACAGGAGCTGAAGCAGCAGTTATTTCGCCCTGACTCCACAGCAGCCATCCCCAAGGCTCGCTGGACGTCAGAAAAGACAATTGCCGCTCCTTATAATCTACTGGGTCAATCTGACCCAAAATCACCAGCAGAATTTCCCATAGAATCGCCAACAGAATCACAGCCCAACCCAGGCAGGCAGCCTGAGAGGGGAGCAACGCTCTACCCGGTTCCAGAGATAAATAATCAGCTGCAACAGGCACCCCAGCCACAAAAAAACACCCTAGAACAGACAGGAAATCTAGAGAATACAGAAACCCTCAAACAATCTCTAGAGAACAATTCGAAGTTCCTAGAGAGAATGTCTGACAAGGGCAATGAGCCCAGCTCTCTCCCACCGCCATCGTCCGATCTATTCCCATCCCCATGGGAGGATCAGCTTGTTGTTACAGGCAGTCTCCAGCCCCTTAAAACACCGCTAGTTGACTCGACATCTCCTCAGTCGATCACCAAACAGGGGATCGTAAAATTGTTATTTAAGCTGAAAAAGAGTAATTCTCATGGTTATATCGCCCCCCACGATGGGTCAAAAGACATTCTCTTTCACCAAAAGTATATTAACGATGAGGTATTTTGCCAATTAGCCCTGGGGGTAGAAGTGGAGGTGACGGCCCACATCACCGAGGGCAAAGCCTATGCCGACCATATTCGCATTCTATAGGCTCCTCTTTGCCAGCCAACAGAGACCTTTGACACCTATGCCATCATCCAGCATGTAATGAAATCATGACATGGTAAATCACTAGTTCGTTTTTTTCGAACTTAGAATTTGAGAGTAGTTGTTTTTCCAGGCTCACTATGGTTGCGATCGCAATAGTCTACTTCTCCGGCCAAGGACACACCCATCAGATGGCCGCAGCATTGGCCCAGGGTGTAGAAGCCGCTGGCGGCACTCCTCATCTGCTCAGAATTACTGGCGAACAAATCGTCAACGGGCGTTGGCAAGATGACTCCACCCTAGCCACCCTAAAGGCCGCCGATGGCATTGCCTTTGGCTCCCCCACCTATATGGGCGGTGTTGCCGGTCAGTTTAAGTGCTTTTTAGATGCCGCTAGTGAAACCTGGTTTCACCAGGGGTGGAAAGACAAAATTGCCGGTGGATTTACCCACTCTTCCTCCCCCAGTGGAGATAAACAGGGCACACTCCTGTACCTGGCCATCAATGCCGCCCAGCATGGCATGCTCTGGGTGGGCGCAGCAGAAATGACCAATCCTGAAAGCGGTGTGAATCGTCTGGGTTCCTTTATGGGCGTCATGGGCAATAGTGACCTGGATATGAGCGGTGCCGCCCCCAAGGTGGACCCCGGCGATCTAGAATCGGCCCAACGCTATGGGCAACGATTGGTGACCATAGCCCAAAAAGTGGCTTAAGCCATGGGGTTTGACTTGACCACCACAGCTGTTCTGGACCAGCAATTATAAATTCAAATCGTATCAGTTGATACAGAAGCTTTCAACTTCTTGAAGGTGAGCATATGAGGGTATCATCAGCTTAGGAGGAATTAGGCCGCCGCCGTGAGCGTCGAGGCGGTAACG
>NZ_JAYGIG010000053.1:0-21013 GCF_034932105.1 Leptothoe sp. PORK10 BA2
TCGACGACGGCGCTATGGGCTGCGTTTCAATTTAATCGCCGCCCTCTACAACTATGAACTCAACCTGGCCTGAAAGAGTTAGAAAAGCCTTTCAGGCTAACACATAATCATTTTTGCAAGAGGTCTACTGTGCCCGTGGATGGAGAGGACTCAAAAGGGTCGAAAAGGACCGGGAAAGGCCAGAGAAGCAATGGCTGAACATTAGCGATGTTTCTGATGCTGGATAAAGCGATCCAATATCTCCTGTAACCATTCTTTTTCCGAGAGAGACAGGGATGTACCAAAGTGATGGCTATGGATGCCTTCCCTCAGAGCCACGGTTTTGATGGGACGATCGTTGCTCAAAAATATGGTTTCCAACACAACTCTTTCCAAGTCATCCATGGAACCCTGATGGATCTCTTGCCAAAATAAAAGTTGTCGCTTAAAAACAAAACAGTCTTGGTCAATTTCTAAGGAAATCTGTTCAAAGATAGTCCAGATTGTTCTCCAGGCAATGCCCAGACCCACAGCCCAGAAAGGAACAAAAAAGATAACGGCAGTTGCCAAGGGGAAAAAGGGTAAAACTGCCAAACCCACAAACCAGGCGATGCTATTCCACACCAGGGCTAAGGTGACATGGCCCCTAGTCGCCGCTTTTTCAAACCCGGTGGGTGGAATCTTTAACGATAGATGATGACGACTGTAGTTCAGTTGAATGGGGCTACCGGCCGGTCGCTGGGCGAGGGCATGGGTCTGGAACAGTTGAGGCTGAGTCAAAGCCAACAGTGCTGTACTGGCAGACTCAAACCGGTCTTCCACACCAGGCTCCACTAAACCTTCTAGCCACAGGGAAAACTCTTCGGAGACCGTGACGGCTGGCCGAAAGTCTAGCCTGAGTCGTTTTTGGGGCAGGTCGGCAGGATTTTGGTGAGTCAGTAGATTGAGCAGGGTGGCTCCCAGACCATAGAGGTCTGTATTGGTATAGGCCTTCCCCCGAAACTGTTCGGGGGCCATGTAGCCAAAGGTGCCCACGACAGTGCTACCAAAGGCAATTGTGTTGTGATACACGGTCTGGACTGCGCCAAAGTCCACTAGAAAGATGCGGCCATCATCGTCCCGGATAATATTTTGGGGTTTGATGTCCCGATGGATAATCGGAGGATTTAGGGCATGGAGGTACTCCAATATTTGCAAAATTTCGATGGCAATTTGCTGGGTTTCTGCTTCAGAGAACCGTTGGCCGGTTGCAACTAGGTCTGCTAAAGACGGTCCTTTGGCCAGGGCTTGGACAATATAGAAGTAGCGGTTCTGGTGGGTATCTACTTGGAAATAGTCAACATACTTAGGAATCCCTGGATGATCCAGGCTGGCTAAAACCTGGGCCTCCCTTTCAAATAGCTCCAGCTTTTTCCAATCACTTAATCCCCTGAGAGATAATTCCTTGATCGCGACGAGGTGACCCTGAATCTGATCCTCGGCTTCATAGGTAATGCTGCTACCGCCCTGGCCGAGGATGGCTAAAATTCTGTAGCGATTGTGAACAACAGAGCCTATTAGCTGGGCATCATGCATCCGCCGTGAAGGGAATAGTGGGCTCTAAGTCCAGATGGTGGGGGCCATTTCTGGAGGGACCAGGTTGGGAAACGGGTCAGGTTCAACCATAACGTCTTCTGTGGGCTTGCTAGCTTCGAGAATATCCCAAATCACTGGGAGCAGTTCGTCTAGACCCCGACGACTGACGGCGGAAATGCCAAAGATGCGATCGCATCCACTACTGGCCATCAGTTCCTCCGTGATCACCTCCAGCTCATCCGCCGGTACCGCATCCACCTTATTCAGCGCCACCAGCTGGGGCCGATCCGCCAGCCCATGGCCATAGGCCATCAGCTCATGCTGAATCGTATGGTAATGCTCAATCGGGTTCAGGGTGGTGATATCAATGACATGCAGCAACACACGGGTACGCTCGATGTGGCGCAAAAAGTCATGGCCCAGGCCAGCCCCCTGATGAGCCCCCTCAATCAGCCCTGGAATATCCGCAAACACAGCCCCATCCCCCGAGGGCTTGCGTACCACCCCCAGGTTCGGCACCAAGGTGGTAAAAGGATAGTCCGCCACCTTCGGTTTGGCCGCAGATAGGGCAGAAATCAAGGTGGACTTGCCCGCATTGGGCAGGCCAATGATGCCCACCTCCGCCAATAACTTCAGCTCCAAGCGAATCCGCGACTCCTCCCCAGGTATGCCCGGCAGGCTAATTTCCGGGGCCCGGTTGTGGTTGCTCAAAAAAGACGAATTACCTAAACCACCCCGCCCACCTGCGGCCACACATAGGGTTTGATTCTCCGTCACCAAATCCCCCAACAGTTCGTCCGTCTCCGCGTTATAGACCATGGTGCCGCAGGGCACTTCCACAATCAGGTCCTGCCCCGTTGCTCCGGTCATATTCTTGGGGCCGCCCCGCTCACCATGTTCGGCCTGAAAACGGTGGGCATAGCGAAAGTCCAGCAGCGTTTGTAAATTGGCCACTGCTTTCAGAATGACCGAACCGCCGTTGCCCCCCTTACCGCCAGATGGTCCACCCGCCGGCACATACTTCTCGCGGCGAAAGGCGACTAGACCGTCTCCACCATCGCCCCCGTGGACATAAACTTCGGCTTGATCAATGAATTGCATGGGAGTGGGATGGGAGGACGTGGGATGAGTTAGCCAATCTACTACTGACTTGCCTTCGCTATTTCCAATTGTATCTGCTCTTTCAGCGCCTCATCCTGCCGATGGGTGACGGTGATGGAATTAAATCGCTGCACCGTCAGTCCGGTATCTTCAACAATTTTTTGAGCGTCGTTGCAGTAGTTGATCAGTAAATAACTGACGGGGGATCTGACGGCGCGGGGCAACTCTAAGCTGTGGGCAGTGAGACAACGCAGATCGTAGCGGGTGACATCGAGCTGTTTACTGGTCATTAGGTCGCTGATTTCGGCGTAGGCACGACCCCGAATGTTTTCAATCGCCAATACGGCGGCAGCGTAGTTGGTAATTTCTTCGGCGGTAAAGTTTTGGGCGTATCCACGTTGCCAGAGTGTAGACAGAGGTAGCCAACCCAAGGTACTGAGAACAAGACTAATACCAACACCCGTTCGCCAAGACCACTGACGAGGGAGGATATGACTAGCGCGATGGGGGAGCTTCATGGCAGTACCTAGGAAAATCTGACCAGTTTTGCAACAAATTCTAAGCAGGAACACCGCAATATTGCATCCTAAGGCCTTAGCTGTGCTTAAAGCAATGCGCCAATTCGATCACTTTGGTATGTAATGTTACAGTCTCCGGTGCCCCCTGCTTTAGGGAGAATTCAAGCGATAGCAGGAGTATCAGGGCATTTTTTAGTTGAAATGATGAAATGTCACGAGTTTCTTGCTGTAAAAAATAAATCCGTTTGGGGTTACCAACATCGGCGGCCTGGGCAATGGTGCGGATGTCCCGTTCCCCCGATTCGGTCATCAGTTTCACCCAGAGCCACGTGCGTATCTGCCCCACCAGGGTAGCGACAATGCGCAGGGCCGGTTCATTGCGCTCCAGCAGGTCTGTAATCAGGCTGAGGGCGCGGTCGGTGTTGCCCTCCCGCAGGGCGGCGGCGAGCTGTAGGCTGCTTTGGGTGCTAGTGGCCACCAGGTCCGTGACAGCTTCGGGGGGGAGGGCCTGGGTGGAGTCAGCCCAATAGGTTTTGAGTTTTTCTAGTTCGTTGTAGAGGCGACGGGTGTCAGCCCCAATCACCGCCCCTAGCAGTTCGGCAGCAGCGGGAGTGAGTTGTAGCCCGACATCCTTAGCCACCTGGTAGACCTGATGCTCAATTTGCTCGGTTTTCCAGGGTGGGATGGTGTCAAACTCTCGAATGTCGGCGTGTTTGTTGATCAGCTTGGTGGATTTTAAGCGTCCGTCCGGTTTATTGTCACTGGTGAGGAGCAGAATAGAGCTGTCCGGGATGTTGGGGAGGGTACGTTCCAGCTCCGTCAGGAGGTCCGGTGGACAGCGTTGCCCCAGGGGCGTATCCACCAGCCACACCACCCGCTTACCCATGCCAAAGGGCGGGGTCATGGCCTGGTTTAGCGCGGTGATGACGGCATCGGACTGCTCTGGAGGAATTTTTTCGTAGTTAAAGCTGGCCCAGTCGGGGTTTAGGTTGCGATCGCACAGCGCCCGCACCGCCTTTTTCATCCGAAACTCATCGGCACCCCAAAAAAAATAAACCGGCATGCCCTAACCGCTCAATAATGCTTCCACAAATTCATAGCTGGAAAATGGCCGCAGGTCTTCAATCCCCTCACCGGCCCCAATAAACCGAATCGGCAGCCCCAACTGCTGCACGACCGCCAGGGCAACGCCACCCTTGGCCGTACCATCCAACTTGGTCAGCACCACCCCGCTCAGGTTAGCCGCTTCGGAAAAGACCTGGGCTTGGCGCACCCCATTCTGACCCAGGGTAGAATCCAGTACCAACAGGGCTTCCACCTTCGCATCCGGGGCTTGTTTGTCGATGATGCGCCGCACTTTGGAGAGCTCATCCATCAGGTTTTTCTTATTTTGCAAGCGGCCCGCCGTATCCACCAGCAGTAGCTCCGTGTTGCGGGCCTTGGCGGCGGCAATGGCGTCAAACACCACCGAAGCCGGGTCTGTGTTTTGCCCCGGGTTAGAAATCACCTCTACACCGCTGCGGGCACCCCACACCTTTACCTGCTCGACGGCAGCGGCTCGGAAGGTGTCGGCGGCGGCAATCAAACAGTTATAGCCAGACTTAGTAGCAATGTGGGTGAGCTTCCCGATGGTGGTGGTTTTACCCGCCCCATTCACCCCCACTATCAACCAAATGTTCAGCTGTTCGCTTTCGGGCACAAACAGCAGATTATGGCCTCCTTCTAACGGGCTATCCAGCATTTGCCGCAGGATAGTTTTGAGATAGAGAATGGCCGCGTCTGGCGGCAGCGCTGACTCCCGCATCCTGGATTGAAGCGCTGCAATAATCTTGTCAGTGGCCGTGACACCCACATCGGCTTGGAGTAGCAACGATTCAATTTCATCCACCGCCTCTTGGTTTAGCGGACCTTGGCCAACGACAGTTTTCAGCTGATTGACCAACCCACGTCGGGTTTTGTCTAGGCCCTGGCGCAGCTGATTGAGCCAGGTGATTTCTTCGAGGGAAATTTCATCGGGCCGTCGGCCTTGGGAAGCCAAAACCTCTGCTGACCACAGAAAAGCCTCATCTAAATCCACATCCGGCAGGATCAGCTCAGCCTGGGGTGCCGCTGCCGCTGGCTCCGGTTCGGGCTCTAAAATAGCCGTTTCCTTCAGCTTGGCTAAGCGAGCCTCCCGCTCTGCCTCCGCTGCTTTTGCCCAAAATGGAGCAGCCACCGACTCAGCGACCAAAGGTTTTTCTGGATCGGCGACCGATGGATTCTCCGGGTCGGCAGGGGTGTCCGTAGTGTCCGTGACTTCTAGGCCTAGTTTTACCTCTACTTCTGCCTCACCCTTGTTCTCTAGGGCTGGTTTCGCCGCCGTTTCCTCTGCAGCTTGGTCGGCCTCAACCTCGGCAGTCTCCGCTACCGCCTGTTGTTGCTGAATGTTTTGGTAGGCAGCTTTGGCCCAGGCCAGGTAGTCTTCAGCACTGGCAGGGGCATCGGAGTTATCTGTACCTGGGTCATCTGATGGGGCCTCGGAAGCTGTCTCATCCGCTTTAGCAGACGCTTCTTTAGCCGCATCAGCGTCATCATAGCCACGGCGAAACCAGTTGAATGAAGACATAGCAGATGGGGAATAGGCAATGGGCAAAAGGGTTTAAGTCTGGCCGTCCGTCAACCTTCGGTTTCAGACAGCTCACTGTCAGCGCTAGCATCCGGAGCTAGGTGCGCTAGCTTCAACGGAGTGGCACGAGCCTCTAGTTTTTGACTAGCCATCTGGTCTGTGACGCGGCGCATGACGCCATTAATAAACCGATAGCCATCTTCATCACTGTATCGTTTGGCCACTTCAATCGCTTCATCGATGGCAATGCGCTTATCGATGGCCAGGTACAAAATCTCAGTCACTGCAATCCTCAGAATGTCCCGATCTACGCGGGCCAAACGCTTCAGGTTCCAACCCACCATGGCACTGTCCAGCTGTTGATCGATTTCCTCACGATGCTGAATCAACTGGGTCATAATCCGTTTCGCATAGTCCTGCACATCTCGATGACCAGCAAGCTGGACAAATTCTGGCAGTTCTACGGCTGCGCCCAAACGGTTAATGGCGATTTGCACCTGTTCAATCGCACTTTTTACCGTGGTCTGGGCATCGGTGATATTGCCAGAGCGGGTTTCACTATTGAGTAAGTGACGATTACCAATCATCAGCTCTGCCGATGCAGCTTCTAGGGTTTCTTTAACTTCGTTGGTGAGGGCACACACGGCCTCAGTCAGGAGATCTTCAATCGGTGGAAGAATCGAATTTTTCTTGGTGTGCTTGGGATTGTCGGTCAGCTGGCTCATTCCAAGAAGTGCCAGCTCACGAGCAATGCGACGGGCTTGCATGGTGATGGGAGTGGGTGGTCTAGATCAGCTATCTTATCAGCCAGGGTGTTGAACGATCAGATTCTGGCTGGGATGAGGGCTTAGTGATTGCAGTGGGTTAACGCAGCTGGCACTCTTGGGAGTTTGTCACGTTGTTTAGCTGGGCTGCTCCATGTTGACCAGTTAAACCCTAGTTTCAGCAGACTCGGTTTTTGGCTCTGACATCTGCTGGGGCTTAGACAACTCTGAGGGCATGGTTGGCGTCTCTCCAGCGGGTAATTGTAGCATTGCATCATGCGCAACCAGCGCCTCAGCCAAGTTGGGACCAACAAGACCACCGGATAAAAGGACTTTGAACGCATCCTCAATGGAGATGGTCAAATTGACCACATCGGCTTCAGGGACGACTGCATACCAACCGCTGGTGGGGTTGGGGGTCGTCGGCACAAAGACACTCAAAATGTTTGAATCAGCATTGATCGACGTGACTGAGCTGGTGACAAAGGCAATGGCCCAAATACCGCGCCGGGGATACTCTACCAAAACAACGCGGCTAAACTGAGTTTTGCTGTCTTGCAAGACGCTTTCCAGGAGCTGCTTCAGGGTCTTATAGACGGAACCAGCGAGGGGAATAGATTGTAGAACTCGCTCACCAAAGTCCAGCAGCCAGCGGCCAGCAATGTTACGGGCCATGAGACCGATCAACAAAATGGCCAGGAACGGTACCGCAACCCCCACCCCCAGATTAAACAGAGCCACCAGGGCAGGATGCAAATCGACAAATGGATTTAGCTGCTTTGGAAACCGTGTGAGCGCACGAATAACCCAGCTGGCAACCGTAATGGCTAGCCAAATAGTTGTGGCGAGGGGAATAACCACCAGAAGACCTGCAATCAGGTCATTCTTCAAACCTTGCTGGAGTTTTTTTAGCACGGGCTGACGTCTCGGGTATGGTCCTAGCAGTGGATGTTTGGATTAAATAGCGTTGATAAATGGTGTTTGTAGAGAACTGACTTGCTGAAGCGGTGTAACTCGCTACTGTATGTATGGTGTAACTGTACTATAAAGCTCATCACTCTATATACATCCTAAGATATGTGTGCCCCATGGCTGGGATCGGTTCGGTTCGGTCGGATTGATACGGTTGGGAGCAATACTATCTAGGGTCAACTGATTTAGAGCTGGAGTATGCTGCGGGCCAGGGTTAGGTAAATCAGAACGCCGAATACATCCACAACGGTGGTGATAAATGGGGCTGACATCAGGGCCGGATCGAACCCGAGGCTTTGGAATAAGATCGGCAGAGCGGCCCCGGCGCTGGAGGCGAGGATGGATATGGCCACTAGACTACAGCCAACGCTGATGGCAATGCCTGGACTAATGGCAGGCACCACATAGGCGACTCCTGTCACCACCAACCCCAGCATCAGCCCCAAAAAAGCGCCAGCAATGGCTTCGCGACGAATCACCTGGAAGGCTTCCCGCAGTTTTAGTTCATCGGTGTTTAACCCTCGGATCACCACAGTAGAGGATTGAGCCCCCACATTACCGCCGGTCCCGATCAGTAATGGAATGAAGGAGGCCAGCACGGCCACCTGCTGGATCAGGTCTTCCTGGCTTTTGATGACAGCGGCGGTGAAGGCGTTGGCCACCAGCAGTACGGAAAGCCACACCACTCGCTTCCGCGCCACCGTGAGTAAATTGGTCTGGAAGTAGTCATCGCCACCGGATTGCACCCCACCTAGGGCATAGATGTCTTTGGTGGTTTCTTCTTCGAGAATATCTAGCACGTCGTCGACGGTGATGATGCCGACGAGGCGCTCCTCTGTATCCACAACGGGAACGGCTAAAAAGTCGTAGCGCTGGATCAGGCGGGCCACTTCCTTTTGGTCAATACCGGTTTGGACGGAGACCACATCCCGGGTCATCAGCTCGCCGATGGTTTGGTAGGGCTGACCGATGACTAAAATTCGCAGGGATAAAATGCCGGTGAGGCGGCGAGCGCTATCGGTGACGTATAGGTAGTAAACGGTTTCGCTAACGCTGGCCAGTTTGCGAATGTGGTCGAGGGCCCGCTCCACCGTCCAATCTTCTTTCAGGGCGATGTACTCGGGGGTCATGGCCCGCCCAGCCGTCCCTGCTTCATAGCCTAGAAGCAGAGCAGTGGCTTCTCGTTCTTGAGCGCTGAGCTGCCCTAATAATTGCCGGACGATCTTGGCAGGTAGTTCATCAAACAGACGGGCCCGGTCGTCTGGGGACATTTTGTCCACGATGTCGATCACGTCCTGGCGTTTAAAGTCTTCGACTAAGACCTGCTGAATGCTGGTGTCCAGGTTTTCGTAGACTTCAATCGCTTCAGCTTTGGAGAGGAGGCGAAAAGCGATGGCCTGCATCGCTTCGGGCAGGCCTTCGATGGCTTCGGCAATGTCGGCGGGCTGCACCGGCACGAGCAAAGCTTTGGCTCCCTGGTAATTGTCCTGTTCGAGGAGGGCTTGGAGTTGCGATCGCACAAGTTCACGCAATTCCCTGCGTGAAAATGATGCAGCGCTAGTAGCCTGTTCAATATCCGTCAAGGAATGTATGCCCGAGAACCCGTTGCCTATAGTCTAGTGGCGGAATGGTTCCCGAATAAAAAAATCCTGCAAATTTCTAGGCAAGATTTTGTCCATGGTTGGGAGCATAGAGCTCCAGATAGATTTCTCCAAACCATGGACAAGCCATCCTTTCCCCCTATGCCGCCTTTAACCCCCGATGCTGCAATAGGGCATCGGTGCTAGGCCCACGACCGCGAAACGCCTCAAACACCTCCATCGGATGACGGCTGCCCCCCAGGGCGAGCACCGTATCCCGAAACCGCTGCCCGGTAGCCTGCACCGCAGGTTCATTGTCGATCCCCACTTCCTCAAAGGCAGCAAAGGCATCCGCACTGAGAACTTCAGCCCAGAAGTAGCTGTAGTAACCTGCCGCATAGCCCCCGGCAAAAATATGGCCAAAGCTACAGAGGAAAGCATCCTCGGCCAAGGGGGTAAGGACCGTAGTCTTTTTCGCCAGGCGATCCCGCACATCCCAGATGGTTTCATCGCCGCCGGGCTGATATCGCGAGTGGAGTTCGATGTCCAGCCAGCCAAAATTCACCTGGCGCAAAATGGCATTGCCGGTCATAAAGTTACGGGTAGCCAGCAGCTTTTGGTAATCTGCCTCCGGCAGCGGGGCGCCAGTCTCATAATGCCGCGCCATTTTGAACAGGGTGCTGCGGTCGTAGCACCAGTTCTCCATAAACTGACTGGGCAGCTCCACCGCATCCCACTCCACATTGTTAATGCCCGCCGCCCCTGGGTAGTCCACCTGGGTAAGCATGTGCTGCAACCCGTGGCCAAACTCATGGAATAGGGTTTCCACCTCGCCAAAGGTCATCAGGCTGGGTTTGCCATCCATCGGTGGGGACTGGTTGCACACCAAATAGGCCACGGGCAGCCGGGCAGGTTGGTCAGCATCCATATGGGCTCGCACCACACATTCATCCATCCAAGCTCCGCCCCGTTTTTCCGCCGGACGACTGTAGGGGTCCAAATAGAAATAGGCCATGGGATTGCCACTGGCATCAGCAATGGCAAAGTAGCGCACATCGGAGTGCCATACGGGGGCCTGGCCATCGGCGGCGGTGATGGTCACCCCAAACAGGCGAGTGGCCAAGCCGAACAACCCGTCGAGCACCCGAGGCAGCGGGAAATAGGGCCGCAGTTCTTCATCATTTAGATCAAATTCCTTTTCCCGCATCCGCTCTGCCCAGAAGGAGATATCCCACTGTTTGAGATCCGCAGCTTCCGGGGCATTTTGGCCTTGGGCAAAGGCTTTGAGATCGGCCAATTCCTTCACGGCGGTGTCAAAGCTAGCACTGCGCAGCTCCTCCATCAGCGTTTCCACCGCTGCCACCGAGGGGGCCATTTTGCGGGCAAGACTCAGGTCAGCATAGGTGTCAAAGCCCAGCAGCTGGGCCTGCTGTTTTCTCAGGGCCAGGGTTTGGTCGATTAACGGGGAATTATCCAGGTCGCCGGCAGACGCCCGACTGACATAGGCGCGGTAGAGTTTTTCCCGCAGGTCCCGACGCTGGCTATGCTTCAGAAACGGTCCATAACTGGGGATATCTAAGGTGATGCGCCAAGGGCCTAATTCTGCGGTGGCCTCGGCCTCCCCCGCATCACGGGCAGCCTGGGCGGCCAGACTGAGCAAACTCGGGGGCAACCCGGCAATATCTGCCGGGGATGTGAGGGTCAGGCTAAAGGCCTTGGTCGCATCCAGAACGTGGTTGGAAAACTGGGTGGATAGCTCCGCCAGCTGCTGTTGAATTTGATTGAACTGCTGCTTGGCCTCACCCTCTAGGCCCACGCCGGACAATTCGGCATCGCGGATGGCGGCTTCCACAATGCGCCGCTGGGCAGGGCTAAGGCCAGGATCTGACGCCAGTTGTTTGAACCCGTTATAAAAGGCCTTGCTTTGGCTTAAGCGAGTCGAAAACTCCACTAGAGCCGGTTGTACAGCGTCATAGGCGGTGCGTAATTCTGGGCTATTTTTCACCCCCATCAAATGCCCCAAGATGCCCCAGGTCCAACCCAGTCTTTCGCTGATTTTGGTGAGGGGGTCGGCCAGCCCTTCCCAGGTGGGAGTCATGGTTTTTTCTAATGATTCCAAGGCGGCGGTGAGATCGCTGATCAGCTGGGTCACGGCGGACTCTGCCTGATCGGGCTGGAATCGATCAAATGGGGGCAGACCATGACCGATTAAAAAGGGATTGGTTGCAGCAGGGGCACTGGTAGTTGCCGTAGAAGTCATAGGTGCTTTGGGGTAAAAACGTAATGTGACAGAATTTCAGGAAACCTAGTTTCCCGGAATCATTCCGACTTAGCTTTATACTACTGTGATTTTTCGGTAGCGTGGAGCAATCGCCACCTTACCCAGCGTCAATTACTTCTGGATCGAGGGCTTGGAGCACTCGGGCGGCCTGGGTGATGACGCTCTCTCCGCCGTTGACGACGACTAGGTATTCACCCGCTTCTAGACGATCGCGATAGGGGGTGTCATTGTTATTGAAAAACATGGCGGGGCCACCGCCGATAAAAAAGCTACCCATAAGTCCAGACCCTGCACCCAACAAACCTCCCATCAGCTGATTGCCTATTACTCCGGCCCAGGGAAAGGTGTCGAGGCCGGTAATGGCGTTAAACACAAAGCCACCACCAAACCCAAAGGGCACCAGCCAGGTGGCCATGAGTCGGACCTGCCGCCAGGCGAGTTCCTTCGGGTTACGGAGGCCAAATTCATCCTTATTGCTGTACCCATCGCCCAGAATGGAAATGTCGTCCATGGCAAAGTTGCTGGCCTCTAACCGGGCGTAGGCTTCTTCGGCTTGGATGCGATCGCGAAAAACAGCAACAAGGTATCTCATGGGAATACAGACATTAAGGGCTTGAGGTTAGGGTAAACCCAACAGCTCCCATTATTCCTTGTCCGCTACATTTTGGATTGAGTTTGGCCTCAGGGGGTAATCAATGTACTGAGGTGATCAATGTACTTAATGGATATTGCATGAAAGGATTATGGACTGCGTTAGCATGGGCCTAACTGCCATCCTGCCCAATTATGGTTCTTCAGTACGACCCTAAGCAGCAGTGCTTACCATCCTCAGCGGAGTTGCCAGACTCTGACGATACACCGGTGGATAATGAGTTACAAAATCTAGTCCCTAATCTCTTGGCCAGTACATTGGCCCTAGCCTGGGCCGCTCGTGAAGACTGGTTTTTTGGGGTGGATATGGGGATTTACTTTGCCCCCAAGCAACCGGCCATTGTGCCCGATGGATTTTTGAGTCTTGGGGTGGAACGGTTTGTCGATCCACAACAGGGCCGCTTGAGCTACGTGCTATGGGAGGAAGACAACATTGTCCCCCGTCTGGCCCTGGAGGTGGTGTCGAAAACCTACGGTGGAGAGTATGAGCTCAAACAGGAACGCTACATTGATTTAGGGATTCGCTACTACGCCGTGTATTCTCCGACCCAGCGCCGCCGTCGCGATCGCGATCCCCTAGAGGTCTATGAACTGGTTGATGGAGCTTACCAACGCCTATGGGACGAACCGGTATGGTTACCGGAAATTGGGTTGGGACTAGGCCGAGCACAGGGAACCCATCAGGGATGGGAACGGGAATGGCTGTATTGGTACGATGCCCAAGGGAATAAGCTGGCGACCCCGGAAGAAGCCGCTATTCAAGCTCAGGCCCAAGCAGATCAGGCTCAGGCCCAAGCAGATCAGGCTCAGGCCCAAGCAGATCAGGCTCAAGCCCAGGTGGATAGACTAGCCGCTAAATTGCGAGAGCTGGGGATTGACCCCAATCAGGTTTAGGGGGAAACATTGTTCAACAATTCCTCAATTGAGAGATATCCAAAATAATCTCATCGACAATCTCTCTCATCTCTGTTGCCGAGAGATTGGCATTATTCAAGAAAATGCTAAACACTACTGGGGGATGGCCCAAGGGTTGCAGATACCCAGCTAAGGATTCGTTGTTGCTAACATAGCCCGTTTTTCCTTGCAGACGTCCTTGCACTGGGGTATCGCGAAAACGATAGCTTAAGTTGCCTGCTTCCCCGGCCACTGCCAGGGAACGGCGATACAGATCACCATGGGGTCCGTTGGCCATGGCCTGTAATGTATCTACTAACGTACGTGGGGTAACTAGATTATGTCGCGACAGTCCAGACCCATCCACCATTTGATAGCTATCGGATGCTATGCCTAGACCATGCAAAATCTCCTTGACCGCACTTATGCCCGCTTGGGTCACATCTGCTTGATTGCCTGTTGCTTGCCCCAAGGATTTTAGGAGTGCCTCTGCATATAAATTATTGCTGTTTTGGTTGATGGTGGGCAGCCACTCAGATAACGGTGGTGATTTGATGGTGGCTATTTCTGAGAGGGAGTGATCGGGAGGCCATGTGGGCGTTAAACTAGCTGCCCCCACCGTGATGCCAGCCTGGGTCAGACTCGTTTCAAACTGCTGGATGAAGTGGGTACCGGGTTGGGTAATGGCCAGGGCAAACGGATCGGGCCCCGCATCGATGGTTAAGTTACCAAATACATGCAAAATGGGCTGGCTCCAATCGCGACCGACGTCAGCGGTCAGCGGTTCCCCAACGGCTACGGTGCGGGAGGTGTTCTGGATTTGCCAACTGTCTGCCTGGGTGGGGTTATGCCACTCTACCCGTAGGGGTTGACCAACTTCGGTGGGGTGCAGGGTGACCCCCAAGGCATTTTCATTCAGAATCAAACCGTTGGCCGAGGCCCCATAGCCCGCCAGCACATCTTCCCATTCCCAGTTGGGATGGACGGCCCGCCCGGGGAAATAGCCGTCATACCCCCATAAATGGTCGATGTGGTGAATGTTCCCCTGGGCAATTTGCTGGGCTAAATCTTTAAGCTGGATATCGGTAAAGGTGGGGTCCCCCCGACCCATGACATATAGGTTAGTTAAATGAGTGGGTCCCTCTGACTGGGGGGCATATACGGACGTTTGAATTTGGAAATCTGGCCCTAAGCTATGTAGGGCGGCGGCAGTGGTCAACAGCTTCAGGGTGGATGCGGGGACGAACCATTTCTCGGTGTTGTGTTCGAGAATGGCTTGACGCTCAGTGGGAATAGGGTCCTGGTGTTCTACCAGAATACCTAGGTGGGCCTGGGTCAGGGCTGGGAGGTTTGCGATCGCATCAATCCGCGCCACCAATTCCCCTCGACAATATCCCTGGGCAACAGCCACATCCCCCGCCAACCAAAAACTTGCCCCACAGACTAGGCCTAACAATCTCCCCAAAGATGTACAGAGAGATGAACAAAAGTATGTACGCAAGACCATTTCTAGGGCTTGAAATCTTCCATTACCAGGACATTCAGAAGATTGAACAAGTTTGATAGTCATCGTAATTTTACGTAGATGGGCATCAGCAACACCGAAAAATTCACTACTCCTCGGATGCCCCAGGATATTGTTTGAAGTCTTAGTGAAGTCATACCTCAACTCCGGATAGGGCCAGGAAAAGCACGCATGTTGGATTGGTAGATGCACCCTGATTCTGAGCCCTGGAGATGCATCTTTGGGGCTCTTTCTTCTCCTTTTAGGGTTTACACCAAAATTTTCATCACTAGATCAGTAACAAACCAAGAGTCGTAGGCTGGGCACGGCCCATCATCCCTGTTAAACCGATACTCTGGCCATCCGAGAAGACTTAAGGAAACAAGAACCATTCACGAACTTGACACCGCAGCCGCAACTCTATCCCCTCTCGGGAGGGGCAACGGGGTGGGTTCCCCTAATATATCTTCGGGAGGGGCAACGGGGTGGGTTCCCCTAAGATGTCTGATTCGCTCGCTCCTTAATGGCGTCAATAATCTGACCATTGGCCTTAGGAAAAGGATAGCTATCAATTTCCTCCAAGGTGACCCATTTCACCTCATCACATTCAATCGTTTGAGGTTCCCCACTCAGGTGAGTGCAGTTGAACACATTCAGCGTCACCTTAAAGTGACTGTAGGCATGGTTCACCGTAATCAGCCGGTCGTCGACCTGGATTTCAATCCCCAGTTCCTCCTTTATTTCCCGCCGCACACAATCTTCCACGGTTTCATGCGGCTCAATTTTGCCCCCTGGGAATTCCCATAGCCCCCCCAGCAAACCTTCCTGTTTGCGCCGGTCGATGAGGATACGACCAGCATTGTCGTGGATGACGGCAACACCAATTTGCTTATGGGGGATGGGGGCTTTGGCTTCGGTCATGGGGATCTCGGACTGTAGATTTTGACGGTAAGCGGCGCAGTGGTGCTGCCATGGACAGAGCCCACAGGATGGACGATGGCGGGTACATAGGGTAGCACCCAAATCCATGATGGCCTGGTTAAAGTCACGGGGCTGCTGGGGGTCCAAAATTTGTTCGGACAGCTGCCACAGCTGATTCATGGCTTTTGCCGGGGGCTTGGGTAGGGCCACCAATCGGGCCAATACCCGTTTTACATTACCATCGAGAATTGCCACCGGTTTGTCGTAGGCGGCACTCAAGATACCCCCAGCAGTGGTGCGGCCAATGCCAGGCAGTGCGATCGCATCCTCAAACCCACTCGGAAACACCCCGCCATGGCGCTCCACAATCAGCTGCGCTGCCCGATGTAAGTTCCTCGCCCGAGCATAATAACCCAACCCTTCCCAGACCTTCAGCACCGCCTGCTGCTCAGCAGTCGCTAAATCTGCCACCGTGGGAAACGTTGCCAACCAGCGCCGATAGTAAGGTAGCACCGTCTTCACCTGGGTTTGCTGCAGCATGATTTCCGAAATCCAGATGGCATAGGGATCTCGACTCCGCCGCCAGGGTAAATCCCGACCCTGCTCACCGTACCAAGTCAATAAAGCTTGTCGTAAAGCTGAAGCCACAGGTTCTAAACTGGCGAATTCTAAACCAGCAACCTCTAAACTGGCCGCGAAATCAGCAGCAGATGCCTCTGACAAAGACATCTGCTGGGGGCCATAGCGACCATCAGCGCTATCCCGCGTCCGATATCGTTTTTTCGTTCCCTCACCCACAGCGGCATATCCCTATCACCGCTTTGATCCTGCCATGGGTCGGTACGTTCCGTAGGGCCCTATGGAGTTACCGTCCAGGGAAACTACCCTGAAACCATGCCTACAGGTCAGCTTCCAAGTCATCTAAAATTGACATTTCCATCGCTAGGCGCTGCTCAGCCCCCTTCAGGAAATAACCACCCATCATGGCCGAAGCCAGCAAACGCCCTAGGTTTTCACGACTGGTGGTAACGGACACATCAAACGCATCAGAGGGCAGACCGCCCAACATGCCAATGATGTTGTGCTCCATCGCCTGTCTCACATCCCCAGATACAGGTCGGGATAGCTGAGCAATCGTCTCAGGCTCCATGGACTGCACGTATTGCATTAAAGAATTGTCCCGTACAGCACCACCCATAAAGCCGGAGTTTGTATTCTTGTCCGATTGGTTAGTCATAAATGCCTCACTCGAAACGTGGGTGTTAGCGGTTGTGGAGTTGTTTGCCGCCGTAGTGCCAATTTAACAAAGGTGCCTGCGTTTCCATAGTGGGCAGAACCGAACTGAAAGGTGGGGATTATAAGGTTAAGAGCCATTGGGTCTCGAGGGGTCTACAGTGGGGAGCTGCCATGGAGACAATATTTATTGATGAGAGTGTGAACACTTTCCTGAGCCTAGGACCTTTGTAATGGAGAACTGGCCAAACCATCAAGGCTAGATCCCAATTGTCTAAGGCCCATTGCCTTTGACCAATCCTCTAGAATCCCCCGAGCTTTGGCCGATATTCCTGCCATCTAAGCTACAATTGTTAAGGTTTTTTACGAAACATCACTTACTACTGCTAGTTCTGGAAGTTCCAATCCAATGAGCCTTCCCATCCGTAACGTTGCCATTATCGCCCACGTAGACCACGGTAAAACAACCTTGGTCGATGCCCTACTCGAACAATCCGGTATTTTCCGGGAAGGCGAAGCCATCCCCACCTGTGTCATGGACTCCAATGACCTGGAGCGTGAGCGCGGTATCACCATTCTTTCCAAGAACACAGCGGTTCACTACAAAGACACGCTGATCAACATTGTAGATACCCCCGGCCACGCCGACTTTGGTGGTGAAGTGGAGCGGGTACTCGGCATGGTCGACGGCTGCATTCTGATTGTGGATGCCAACGAAGGCCCCATGCCCCAGACCCGCTTTGTCCTCAAAAAAGCCCTAGAGAAAGGTCTGCGCCCGATTGTGGTCGTTAATAAGATTGACCGCCCTCGGGCCGATCCCCTGAGTGCTGTCGATAAGGTACTAGACCTGTTCATTGAGTTGGGGGCCGATGATGACCAGTGCGATTTCCCCTATTTGTTTGCCTCGGGTCTAGCAGGCTATGCCAAGAACGAGCTAGAGCAGGAAGACAAGGATATGCAACCCTTGTTTGAAGCAGTGTTGCACCATGTTCCACCCCCAATCGGGGATCCCGAAAAACCCCTACAGCTTCAGGTCACCACCCTGGACTATTCCGACTATTTGGGCCGCATTGTGATTGGTAAGGTCCACAACGGCACCATCCGCACAGGGGTACAAACAGCTCTCATCAAAGAAGATGGCACAATTGTTAAGGCCAAAATCACTAAGTTGATGGGTTTTGAGGGTTTGCAGCGGATCGAAATTCAAGAAGCCACAGCTGGTAACCTGGTGGCGGTAGCCGGTTTTGCCGACGCTAACATTGGCGAAACCATTACCTCACCTGACGATCCCCAAGCGCTGCCGCTGATTAAGGTGGACGAACCCACCCTCCAGATGACCTTTGCGGTGAACGACTCCCCCTTTGCTGGTAAGGAAGGTAAGTTTGTCACCTCTCGCCAGCTTCGCGATCGCTTGATGCGTGAGCTAGAAACCAACGTGGCCCTGCGGGTGGAAGAAACCGATTCTCCCGACCGCTTTAGCGTATCGGGTCGAGGGGAGCTACACCTGGGTATTTTGATTGAGACCATGCGCCGTGAAGGCTATGAGTTCCAAGTGTCCCAACCCCAGGTAATTTTCCGTGAAGTCAACGGTCAACCCTGTGAACCCTACGAGCAGCTGGTAATGGACGTACCGGAAGGCGCTGTTGGCGGCTGCATGGAGCGCCTAGGCACACGTCGGGGTGAGATGCAAGACATGATGATGGACGGCAATGGCCGGGCTCAGATCGAATTTGTCATACCTGCCCGTGGCCTGATTGGTTTCCGGGGTGAGTTCATGCGCCAAACCCGTGGCGAAGGCATCATGAACCATAGCTTCCTGGAGTATCGCCCCATGTCTGGGGAAGTGGATACTCGCCGGAACGGTGTGTTGATCTCCTTTGAGGAAGGTGTATCCACCTTCTATGCCATGAAAAATGCTGAGGATCGCGGTGTGTTCTTTATTGAACCAGGCACCAAGGTCTATAAGGGCATGATTGTGGGAGAGAATAACCGTCCCCAGGATCTAGAGATCAACATCTGCAAAGCAAAGCAGTTGACCAACCACCGGGCCGCCAGTGGCGATGAGCTAGTGCAGTTGCAGTCTCCCCAGGAAATGGGCCTAGAGCGCGCGCTAGAGTACATTGCTTCGGATGAGATGGTGGAGGTGACTCCCGAGTCTATTCGTCTGCGGAAAATGCCGAAGAAGAAGCTGGCTAAGCGCTAAAGTTCAAACGAATTAAAAGCTAAGAGAGCTGCGATGGTGTGAGCCATCGTGGCTCTTTTCTATTTTCTAAGATATGTGGCTACAACCTTAAACAACCGGAGGCAATAAATTCTCTAGGGCAAGGACCATATCTGGAAAGGCGAGGGGCGATAGTTGTTGATCCTGTTTAAGGATTAAATGGCTTGTGTAGCCCGTAGGGGTGGGTGTTCTAAAAATGTGGAGTTGTCGATGGGGTAGGTCTAAGACCCAATAATCGGTAATGCCTGCCTGGGCGTAGAGTTTGTCTTTGACTTCGCAGTCTTGCTTGAGGGTGGAGTCGGCCACTTCGACCACCAGGCAAATATCTTGTGGGGTAGGGTGATGGGCTGCATAGTCCAGAAAATCGCCTTTAACGATCACCAGGTCGGGTTCTGGCTCTGAGTAATCATCCAGCTGGATGGGGTCTTGGGTGCTGACAAAATATGGCTGATTTGCTAATGAGTTATCTAAAGCAGTGGCCACTAGGCGTAGGGCGGTAACGTGGGGAGTGCCTTTGGCAATCATCAGAATGATTTGTCCTGTCAGGAGTTCGGTGCGCTCTGACTCTGCCAAGAGCCCTGACTCTGCCATACGGTGGTATTCATCCACGTTCCAGCGTTTGAGCGTTTGGGCATCCAAGGGTAAAGACGGCAGGGCAACCATAAAATCGGCTGAGGAATATCTGTGCTTATTTTAGCTAATTTAATTGGTGCTGGAATAAAGCACGCACAGATCATCCAGAGGTAATGCATCAAAAAATATGCCAAAACTCTGAAAGTTTTACGACAGCAAATAACAATTTTTGAAATTTCGGCTAAGAACTATCAGTTTTGGTTGATTTATGGGTGAACTATAGATAATGACATTGATAGTGAATGATTTAGTTCTTATTTTCCTCTCTGGCTATGATTTTTAGGTTGTTTTGACTATGAGTGAAGCTGATACCTGCCGACAGTATGTATTACCGAAGCTTCAGTCGGCGGGTTGGGAGCGTGAGCCTCACTCGATTGCGGAGCAACGCACGTTTACAGACGGGCGAATTATATTAACGGACTTGTCCATGCAAGATATCCATCAGCTATAAAGCTGTCAAATTAGTTCTATAGGTCCACTAATCGCCTGACTCAGCTGACCATCACAACGCTTCAGAAACTCACCAAACGATTCAAAAGTTTGTCCTAAGACTCCATAATGCTCCCGCCACACCATGCCAGCCACGAGCCAAACAAACAGGCGATTCACCCCACTCCGCAGAGTTATACAACGGCCTTGGCTACGTAACTTTCGCAAATGCTCCCCATGAAACTTAAGATGCATGGCCTCATCCTGACAAATACGCTCAAATAATGACCGGGCTAAGGGATGCTCACTCGCCTTCGCCAGACAACCATAGTAAGCAACGGCAATAATCTCAGCCGTAAACAGTACCGAAATCATCATTTCCAAATCGCACAGTCTACGGATTTTTCGAAAGAGGGTATCGGTCCAGTCTTTCTCTATAACAACAGATTCATTGTTCTGTAGCGCTAGTTTAAGGAAGTGAGCATGGCGCTGCTCCTCCTTAATAAATTGTTGAATTGCCTTGATATACTCGGGATCACCATGGGTATCTCCATACTGCTGGGCTAGATGCATCAGACAACGCCCCTCAGATTGTTCTCCTAGCTGAAACATCTGAAGCGACTTGATAAAATCTGGATTTAAGGTTAGCCTTTGCGGCTCAAATGTTTGACTAAATTCTTCCCAACGCTCTGTGTTTTGAGCAAAGTAACGACTCCAGAATGGAGCTGTCTTGTGCATACCCAAAGAGGGAAAAGCAGAAATAGCAACCATAGTTTGCTGTTGTTAAGTGTAGGCTCTACCTACAACCTTGGGGCTAGAGTTTTCCATCGAAGTCTATAAAGTGTGTGTGAGGAGATCAGGATAGTCTCTGTAAAGGTCTTGAGTATCCTCCTTTCGCCCATTCGCCTCTCTACCTAGCGCCATGGTGAATCCTGCCAACACCATTGGTTAGCTGTTTTTTTGATTTGTGTCCGAGATTGGGGCCTCAGTCTATGTTGTAACCATTGTCCGAAAATCATTTATAGCTGGACAGTGCGAAGTTCATCTCTAACTGGTGAAAGTCTCTAAAAAAGAACATCCCAGTACCCAAACGGTCTGGAATGTCCGAAACTGGCTGAAACCATTACAATCAGCCAGTTCCATTATGGAGTT
>NZ_JAYGIG010000054.1:0-20159 GCF_034932105.1 Leptothoe sp. PORK10 BA2
CTGAGGCTGAGGGTGACTATCCCACTTGCGTCAAGGCTAAGCGGGCCTGTCCACCTGAAGATTGTGGCGGGACGTGGGGCTATCAGGATTTTCTAGAGGCGATTAAAGACCCTGATCATCCTGAGCATGAGTCAATGCTCGAATGGGTCGGCGGCTTCTTTGACCCAGAGGATGCTGAACTCGACGAGATCAACCTGCTGTTGAAGACGGTTCCTCATGATACGGCTAATTTTAATGGCTATATCCCTTGATGGAAAAGGATTACAGCCTTAGTGTAGGTTTCTGTTCCGTTACTATCAGCAGTTAAACATGACGGACTACGGTCCTGATCCAGAAAAAGATGGCTTGATATACTTCGAGTACGGTGTCATATAGCTATGAATAACCCACGCCAGATAATTCAACCGATGGATGATCCAATACGCGCTGAACAGCTTGCTAAGGTAAACGCCCTACTGACGGCACCATGTGATGCAGAGTGGATCGCTGAGACCGAGCAGATTGAAGGCGATGGCTGGATTGAGGCGGGGGTGATGGCCAAGCCCTATGTGGAGTATCTAAAATCTCTCACCCCTGAGCAGCATCGGTTCCTACGCTGGCGCATGCGATTGTTTTCCATTTTGTATCCAGAGCTGAAGGAGTGGTTACAGTCTTGGGAGCTGGGCCGCAGTTTTGAGGCAGTCTATACCGAAGCACGACACCTTATCTATGAGCGCTTGAAACACCCAACGCCAGAACCAACGGATTGGATCAATGCGCTAATCGCCGAAGATGATCAGAATCTGCCCAGGTCAGAGCGGAGATTGCGATCTCAAGTCATCCCGATGCTGTCAGCACTCCTTACCCAAGAAGACCGCCAGGCCCTAGCAGATATCGCCGCCCAGGGAATGGCTCAAAGTGTGTTGCAGAGGGTCCAGGTGGAGATAGCTCCACCGGTTGCGGTCTAAATCTGTTTTTGAAGTCCGAATCTAATCCCGTTGAAACTTCTAGACCAGCTGCGCGAGCTTTTTGACCTGCTTCTCTAGTGTATTGAGTCGCCGCGCCATGGATGCTACGCCGTTTGGATCTGTTTGCTCTAGATATAGCCCAATAGCTTCTTTGACCACATCGCTCGGTGTACGTCCGGTTTCGTTTGCGATCTCATTAATCTGATCGCTCCAACTATGGGGAATGCGGGCAGAGACGACGGGTTTGCTCATGGTGTAGACAGCGTTGACGGTTATCAGCGATAACGTTGACTACTTCCGTTGTCCTGAAAACTGTAGACGTTGTAAACCGTGTTAACACCTACGAACATTGAGTTAGACCGTATGTGACAGTAGATGTTCGTCTGGGGTAATTCTCAATAAGAAATGACGATTTTTAGTCGTTTCAGCGCAGCCATTGAAAAACGGGTATTCTAAAGTTGCTCTTTTATTCAAATTAGCAACTATGCCCAAGTGCGATCGCAACGGTAAAGCCGAACTCTGGACCGACGATCAATTTGAGCAGGTGATCGCTGAATTGAATCCCAATATGAGAGCAATATTCTCAATCTGCTACTACACCGGGTGCCGAATCAGCGAAGCGCGGCAGTTGCAGGCAGATAGTTTAGTGGGGAATATCATTGTCTTTAAAAAGACCACCACGAAAACTAAACACACTCGGGCCGTTCCTATCCATTCAAAACTAAAGGCGATGTTGGATGAGGCAAACTTGCCGACTGAGGGATATCTGTTCCCTGGGCGCAACCAGGATAAGCCCATTACTCGGCAGGCCTGTGATAAGGCGCTACGTCAGGTGTGCAGCTATCTAGGGTTTGACGGGTTTAGCACTCACAGCAATCGCCGTACCTGGGCGACTGGGTTGGATCGCGGGGGAGTAAGGATGAAGGCAATTCAGGAGTTAGGAGGCTGGTCGTCGATGGTATCGTTGCAGCGGTATTTGGATGTGTCGGATGCTGAAAAGGCGGCAGCGATTGAGGTTTTAGAGTGACGGGTTGGCTACAGCGTTATTGCTCACCGCCAGAGTGAATAAGTTGAGAAGCCCCAGAAATATCTAGATATAGAGCCTTAGCTGTACTGTTCACCGTCAGAGTGAATAAGTTGAAAGCTCCCAGAAGTATATAGATGTAGAGCGGCAAATAGCTCTTCATCGTCTTCAATGTTGAAAAAAACATTGAAGCTTATTGCCATGCTCATTTATAAGCGGTTATAATTTTAACCAAATAAACAAGCGCCTACTGAGTACCATCAATAAGCGCTTGTTTAGATATCACTTACGCGTTGAGTACCATCAATGCGTAAATTATTTTCGTGATTTGCAGTTTCTCGGCTGCTTCCTTATTATGCCAAATTTTGACCATGATGCAAATCGCTCAGATGAGCGATCTTCTTCTGCTGGAGCAGTTTTGGGTATTAATTTTGCGTTGTCAGAAAAGGTTCTGATGGCCTTCATCAGTCTTCTTCTGACATTTCTTTCTGGAATGGCTTACGGTCGTATCCCTAGGCCTGACGAAGCCGTTGATGTTGTGTCGCAGACATCTAGCCAATGTGAAGTGCCGATTGAGCAAGAGACACTTCCATAGCTATTAGTCAGTTGTAGAATCACTGTCTGCTATGGGTTATGGAGAATTTATCAAGGTATTGGCACTTATGTATGCTGACTGCTGGGGGACGGTTACAGCATAAATATCTTTCTGTAGCAGACAGCTTTCTAAAGGATCACTTTCCTAATCTGCTTTCCAATTCTCGATCCAGTTATCGAGAATTGGAAACAGCGTTATGGGAGTTTATGCAATCTGACTCAGCCCATGCTGAGATCGCAAGATTGTGTCTTCGTTGTTGGATCTCTCACACAATTGTCTATGCCTGCAAACAGTTGGCAAACGCTTTTGGTGAAACTTACAGCTTTGCTGCTAATGATCTTCTCCCATTAGTGCTTGATGATGATGGTGACCTTAATCCTGAGTATCAGTCTGTATCGTTAAAAATTTTGGAGAGTTTTGATCCTTCTCGAACAGCTTTGAAGACCTGGAGTACAAGGATGGTAAAAAACAATCCAGATATCAATCAGTTTCTACTATGGCAGGGCCTCTATCGAGTTACACCTTGGGCAATTCTAAATGACACTAACGTTGCTGGGCTTCGTAGAAGCTTGCCTTACCTAAGTTCGTCAGAAATCAAGCAGGCCGGTCAGTTACTGAATGCCTATCATCGGGTATATCGAAATGACAGGATGAGTATGCAAACCTCCCGTAGTCAACGCTGCGCTACTCCCAGTGATAAACAGCTCCAGCGAATTGATCCTAGTCAGCCTCCGAATGTAGTACTTTCGCAGCTCTATGACTTAGCAGAACAGTTGCGTCAGGCACGTATTGTTGCGCGGAATGGACCGATTAAGACAGCAGTGGACATTGCTGAGCATCCTGAGCTGCCTACTCCAATGTCTGATGAGTCAGAAAAAATACAGAGTGTATTCTTAGCCAAGTATCGTCAGGATTTTATCGATACTTTGACCGAAGCAATTCAAGTGACCATTGAGAATTATACGACCCGATATCAGAAGCGTAAATCACCTCAAGGGGATCTATACCACCAAGCGTTGAAGCTGTTTCACTGTGAGGGGCGTTCTATGAGAGAAATTGCTGAAATTTTGGGTTTAACCAATCAGGTGAAGGTTACTCGCTTGTTGCAACTTAAATCGTTTCGTGCTCAGGTAAGTATCTATTGGTTCAACCAGTTGAAAGAGAAGGTTCACAACGAGGCTCTGCACCATCTTTCCGTTGAACAGCTAGGTCACATTGCAAAGCAGTTGGACGGTATTTTAAATGCTGAGATTGAGGAAGTAATGTCGGAGGCCGCAGCAGAAGCACAAACACCGAAAGACAGATCTACTAATAGTATTTTTGCTAAGTGTCTTTGTAAGGTGCTATCAACGATGCCTAAACCTGAACATCCCTGAAGACATGTATGAATAGCCCTCACGGTAAGTGTCTAGACCGTCTGCTGGAGGCTGTTTAGGTTATGGTCGGTCCATCATTAACGGAATCACTAAACACGCCCCCAGACCCACAAAATGGATCCTAGACAGTGATTGCAGAGTTACCTCACCGTTAAAAACCATAACAGCCCTTTCTCAACGATGTCTGCCAGTGTTAGGTAAATTTTGGGTGAATGTCTGTCATAGTTGCGATCGCAACTCCACCCCATCAGCAACCGCCAAAAAACACCCATACATCAACGTTGTCTGCTATCGTTCGATTGACTAATCGCTTAAGCAGTTAATCAACAAGCAGATGATCATAACCATCGCTGGATTCAAAGGTGGGGTGGGAAAAACCACCACCGCCGTGCATCTGGCCTGTTACTTTGCTCAGACGTCGCCAAATACCTTGCTCGTCGATGGCGACCCTAACCGCTCTAGCCTTAACTGGAGTAAGCGAGGCAATCTACCCTTTGCCGTTTGTGATTTAATGGGGGCCGCCAAAGCATCCCGTAAGAAAGACCACATCATTATCGATACCGAAGCTCACCCAGACCATAACCAGCTTGAGGAGTTAGCGTCTGGCTGTGACCTGCTGCTATTGCCTACCACTCCGGATGCCCTGGCCCTTGAAGCTTTGCTAGGAACCGTTAAAATGCTTAAGCAGTTAAGCGATTATGCAGTACTGCTCACTATGGTGGACAGCCGAAAAAAGGCTACGGCGGATGCGGCTAGGGCTACCCTTGAGCGGTTGCAGGTACCTGTAGCTAAACAGCAAATCAGACGGTTAACAGCCTATGAAAAAGCTGCTTTGCAAGGGGTGCCCGTCTATGAATCGGGTGATCGATTTGGTCGCATCGCCTGGGGTGAATATCAATCACTAGGTAAGGAGCTGGAGGAAGCCTATGGCGAAGACTAAGAAATCTGCGACCGATATGTTTAGCAACCTGGCTGATATGCATGAGCAGCAGTCAGAGTCATCAAAGGCTGCTGAACCGACCGCCCAGCGGAAACGGAAGAAGACAGGTAAGCGCTCAGATCCTAATTACATTCAGGTGGGGGCCTATATTCCTAAAAACCTAAATGAAGAGGTCAAGATCAAACTGGTCAGACACAATGGCGACTTTAGCGACTTAATTACTGAGCTATTAGAAAAGTGGATAACCGATTAATTGCTTAACTGCTTAATCAGATAATTAGTTTCTAATCAGCTATTGCATTAGTAATCAAGGCTTTATGTGAATAGCCGCTTAACTGCTTAAGCGGAAATAGCTTATAGACTACGAGACCAGGCGGTCAGGCGGTTGCGCATCTGCGTAGGGAAATCGTGCACGAGATCACACACCTTGCCAACCCATCAAAATATGGCTTCAGCGTGCCGCTTAACCGCTTAATCGATTAACTATAAAATATTTCTGAATCTAGAAAAGCACAAAACCCTTTCAGAATAAAGAGTATACGCTTCGCTTAAGCGCTTAATCAGTTAAGTGGTGAATTGATTAAGCAATATTGTTGTACTATTTGTGCGTGAGCCGCACACCTATTCGCACGGTCAAGCACAGTAGGCGTGCAGTTGGCTCACACTCTGAAACCCTTGTGATTAAAGGATTCAACTTATGAATAGCACAAATTCGCACACCCTAGCGGACATGCAGGCGTACACTGCCGCACGCTATACCGCACAGGAAATCGCACAAACGCACAATGTGGCTGAGTCCACTGTGCGAACTCGATGGTTTGATTGGATTCGCCAGGTGGCACCGGCTGAATTGCTTAAGGATGATCGGGGATATTCTGAACTGGCGCGGACGCTGTTTGGTGATTTTGCCGGGGTTAAACTTTGCGATCGCAACCAATGGGTCACCGAAGCCAAAGCCCGTTATTCCCACGAATGGGAAAGCGCAGGCATCATCGAAGGCGAGCTAATGCCTGAGGAAGTCGGCAACGTCCTGGCCCTGCGCCAGACCCAAAACCATGAGCTAGGGCTATCTGTTGCCCAGCAGCTGCAGCAGTTGGAAAGCCTGATCGACCAGGCCAACACTGCCGAAGGCAACCTATCGGACGCTGACTTAAAAGCCGCCGTTACCCGTGGCCAGCAACGGGCCGTGATGCTCTACCAAGCAGAACTACAGGCCGAGCTGCAAACCATTAACTCCTTGAAGCAGCGGCGCATGGGAGGTGGGCAGCCATGACGCGGAATATTGTGGGCCTGCTGTGGATTGCCTTGGCAACTACTGGCTGCCCCGAGTTAGACCTGTTAAGACCTGCGCCGGTGGAAGCGGTGGAACCCTCCGCCGCGCCACCGCCTGGCCTACAG
Source organism: Leptothoe sp. PORK10 BA2 (assembly GCF_034932105.1). Taxonomy (NCBI): domain Bacteria; kingdom Bacillati; phylum Cyanobacteriota; class Cyanophyceae; order Nodosilineales; family Cymatolegaceae; genus Leptothoe; species Leptothoe sp. PORK10 BA2. Next base: position 6,281 of record NZ_JAYGIG010000054.1, read on the forward strand.
CCCTACGGCGTGGATGGTGAGCTAAGCGAAGCGGATATCAAGGCGTTGCTGTATCTGCAATTTCCCCAGAGCTACGATGCCATCTCTCAGCGGTTTGGCTTTCCAGCTTATCGAGATAGCGTTTCTGACTATTACAAGCTGCCCAATGGTCGATGGGTTGCTATTCAGTACGCAGGTACGACGGCAACAGGTCTTAAATTCAGTGACTCAGGCGACTAGGAGCGCGTTAATCTATGGATAAGACCAAACCATTGGATGCTATGAAGCTGCCGGAGCTAAAAATCAGAGCTAGGGATACTTGGGAAACATTGAACTCGTGGAAGGATAGCGGTGTTCTGCAACCTGAGAATTTCAAGCGTGAAGTAGCTAGCTTTGGTGACCGTAGGCGTAAAGATACCTGGATTAAAGCCCTCTGCCGGTTTCGGGCAATGTTGGCCTACAAGAGCTGCTTAGATTCCTGGTCATTGCTGACCATCACGTTTAACTTTAGACCTGACCGTTGGGACTATGAGTATCGGCATCAGATTTTAGACGAATTTCTGATGTACCCTGATTCTCTAGAGATTATCAAAGGTGGTCTAGAAGATTTATACAGTCAAGACTTCAGCAATCAAGAAAGAGAAGAAGCCAATGGGTTTTTTGAATTGGTGGCAGAGCGAGAAGGACGAAATCGAAGGTTCGGAAACACAGATGGACTTGCTTGGGCAATCCCAGGAGTTAGCGCCGCCGCGTAAGCGAGTTGATGGGATAACTGTCTTTAGGCGGTTTACTCAGTCGATTCAAGATAATGGTGGCGATAATGATGCTTTCCAGAAATCCATCGTTGAGGAAACAAGAGAGCTATTTGACTGTGAGGTCGATGAGCTTTATCGAGGTACTGGTGGCAAACGGGGTAAACGTAATACGTTGCCCCAAGCAGCTCAGGAAGCCTACATGGTGAATGAGTCGCTATCAGCGAACGAGCTAGAGCGCATGCATGGCACGATTGGCGGAGAAACACAACAAGAAGTGAACGAGAAGATTCAGGCTGTTGTCAGAGAGCAGGCTAAGCAAACGAGGAAGTGGTTGCCCTGGTAATCAGCCGGTGGTACTCCACGGGCGGCAGGCGTAGCCAGTAAAGCTAAACATCGAGTTAGGCAGTCTTCGGTACTCCGATGGCTGCCTTTTCTTTAGGGTGTAAGCGTTTCAGAGTTGCGATCACGTCAGCGCTGACTTTTGCGATCGCAACTTCCACCCGAGGTAATCTGCGTAGCTGCATCCCCATGCCCAATGTTCTAACCTGATAAATAGTACTAACTTGGCCCTGGCGTTGCTGGGGCTTTTTGCTGGCTGCCGTCGTTCGCAGACCTACTTCTACCCAGCAGAATTCCCACCACCACAGCTGCCCAAGTCTACCCGTTATAGGCAACGCGTCAAGCCAAGCTTGCAGCCTCCGTTACGTAGCGGCTGCAGCATCGCAACAGCGCTTAAACTCCGGCTACAAGTACGCTTGACGCTGCGTTATCCCAAATAGCCAATGCGTTGCCATTGGGTAGATAGGGCGCGTTGCGTTGGTTAGTTTTATGCGCTCTGTTCCATTTGAGTTTGTTTCTGGTTTAGCGTCTGAGTTTGGCTCGGTTGAGTGCGCCTGGCGCGAGTCTGAGCGCTCGTTTACGGGCTACGTGGCCGAGTGTTGGTTTACCCAGCTGCCGTCAGCGTTTGCGGCCAAGTGGGCGGCAGTGGTGGGCTACTCGGTGTTAGTGCGTTCGGTGGCCGGTGGGCCTGGTCGGTTTGCGGTGTCGGTGCCGGTGGTCATCCCTCAGGGCTCTATCCGGCTGTCCGGCGGCCAGCGCGGCGGGCGGGTGCGAGTGGTGGTTCATCGGCCCGAGGCTTACTAGCGGCGTGGGGCTTCGGCCCTTTTTGTTAGGCGAGATCGCAACCCAAGCCATCCCTCCAAAGACTTATCTGGTGGGAAAACTAGGTTGAAACTAAGCAGCTTGTTCCGGGTTTTAACGGTTTGGGTTTGTATGCTTTAAGATACAAAAGTACTAATTGGTGGCACGATGTCACTTGCTTCTTACGATATCTATGGCACCTTTCAATCTTCTGTCGTGGTACCGAGCGCAGAAGCGAAAAGTCGTGATGAGCAAAAGAAACTTTTCAAACCTGGCCTTCATGGATGTCCATGTTGCCAAGCCCATGAACTACGACGCATGGGCGATATGTATGGTGAGATCGCTGGTTGGTTGTTAGATGCCTCGCTGCGAACAAGTCTATGTTCTGAAAAAAATGAGCAGGTGACAGATGCTCTGTATAGAGCTGGGCTGTTGAGTGATAAGAAGTTACGTCAAGACCTAGAGGTTTTGTTTCAAAGTGAATCAAAACCCTATGGCCCCAGGAATATTATCAAGCGTGCATCCTATAGACATCGACAGGGGCAAGGTAAGTGCTCTGCGGATGATGAACACGATATAGTTCTGTCGCTGATTCGGCTGTACTTAGAAAGAGATATTAGTGCCACTCTTCCTGGTTGTCGAATAGAGTGGCTTGAAAATAAAAGGCTGGACCCATCCAGACGACGGCCAGACCTTCAGGCTCGAATTCTTGTTGACAAACAAGTTCTCGATCATTTAGCTATTGAGGTTCAAAAAAGCAGTATTACACTTGAGAATTTTCAGATTAGACATTCAGTCCTGTCTGAATTTGCAACCAGAGCTATATGGTTATTCAAGGAAAACGGTATCAATGGTCGCTTTAAGCCATGCGTAGAATGGGCTTTAAGTAAGCAGGTTAGTATCGGTTCATATGGTATTGATGAATCTAGTAACTTAATAGTTCGCCAGATTCTTGGAATTGATGCTGGGCCATCTGGAAAAGGTTCAAGATTTGATAACCAGGAGCCTCACTGCAACAGAGCTGAATATTTAGCTGATAAGGTCAATCGAGAACCAATTAGGTCGCCAATAACTCTACGTTCTCAAGTTGTAGGCGATTTGTCTTTTCTTCGTCCGTCAGTACCGGTTACGGAGTTGCTGCCTCCTCCGCATAGCGTCATAGATGATCCAGATGCAGTCGAGGTTCTTTACGTGCAGTCGCCTTTGACTGGTATGGATAGCTGGTTTGGCATTAGACCATGGCATCACCATTGAGTTCATTAGAACGTTGAACTCGCAACCTTCTCCCACAAAAAAGCCCCCACCAATCGGCAGAGGCTTAGAGTGTGTGTAGGGGAGAGTCTGATTAGATAAGGGTGCCTCACGAAAGGTAATGAAGCTTCACTGACGCACGGAGACGCGCTAGGCACCCAAACTTGGTTAGCCTAAGCGTCTGCCCCGTCAGCGAACGACGGACTTAGTACGAGCATCCAGCGCGTCTAGGCGGGCTTCCTGGATGTTGTCTACAGTTTTGGTCCGAGCATCCAATGCTTCCAAACGAGCGGCTTGGATATCCTCAACGGCTTTAGTTTGGTTGTTTAGGTGCTCAATGCGTAGCTTGTGAACGTCGTTCTTAGTCCGAGCATCCAGGGCGTTTAGGCGCTCAGCTTGGATATTCTCGACAGCCTTAGTGCGGGCGTCTAGGGCCTCTAGCCGAGTAGCTTGGATATCTTCGATGGCTTTGGACTGATTATTTAGGTGCTCGATGCGGAGCTTGTGGACGTCGTTCTTGGTGCGGGCGTCGAGGGCTTCTAGGCGAGTGGCTTGCAGATTAAAACTAGCGGGCTCAACGGCAGAGGCGATGGGGGCCAGAGCGGCGGAGGCGACGAGGACGGTTAGGGCGGAAAGGATCGCGCGTTTCATTTGGTTTAAGCTCCTTGGTGAATCGGTGAAGTGTGTTTACTTGCTTCATTGATTACAAGAATGCAGGAGCTACCTGAACGTCATCTGACGGGTACCTGAGGGTTGCTTAAGGGGTTTCTGAGATTGGCTGAGGAATTGTGGTGATGGGGGTCACAGGAGGTTGAGGGGTTGCGATGGCGAAGCCTCTCCCCTGGAGAATCGCATAGCCGCTCCAGCGTTGCCTCGCAAAGGCGCATACCTGTGCTGTAGCAATCCATAGGCTCAGACCATCATTCGAGCAACCTTTCAGTTTGCAGCTTTTCCATCACGGCTGCTCGAATAAACCCCTGCTTATCTATGCCATCTGGGAGCTGACTCAAGGCCAACTCAACGCTAACCGGATAGCGCGTACCAATAACCTTGCCCAGAGGTTCTTCATTCATCCGCTGATACTGGAAGGATTGGAGTTGGTCTATCTTGGGATTGGGATTCGCCATGACTGAAGTTTTGATTCCTATTCACAAGTGGTACCATTGCTATATTTTAACTGATTGACATGTTAACAAGGCAATTTAGTATAAAATACAGGAATGAAAATCAAACGATAACAACTTTATGGCTACGTTGTTTCGGTTTGCAGGAGTATTCTTTGTCATTTATACCCAGGAGCATCCGCCCGCGCATGTCCATGTAAAATCGCATCAGAAAAGACCTGACTGGGAAATCCGAATCTATCTGGGGCGGCGGGAAGATGGTGGAGAGGACAACTATGGTCGTAGCTTTGGTGATGTCAGCATCAGAGCCGGAAATCCGAAGATGTCTAAAATAGACGAGTACGTTGATTACCTGGCTGAACACATTAATGAAGCGTGGGCGCTTTGGGAGAGTATCAATCCATGAAGACTAAACTACGTTCGTATACGACTAGACTTGTCACGGATAATCCGCCTACAGCCGTGCCTACAAGGGCTGAGTACATCCAGGGTGAGCTAGTGGTGACGTTTAGCGATGGCAAAGTAGCCCGCGTCCAGACGACCGATATTCCAGCGCTAGCGAATGCCACCGAGTCTGACTATGCTGACTTGGATGCATCTGTCGTAGGGGTTTGCCTGATGAATGACACTGTTGATATGGCTGTGGCCGCTCAATGGTTTTACGAGCAGGCGGTATAGCGATCTCAACCCGGCTTGTGTCAGAGTAGCCTCGCAATCGTTGGATTACGTGGATAGAAAAGGTGGCTCCTGAGCTGCTTCTGAAGCAGGGAAAGAACCAATATGCGCAGCTGGCATTAGAGCTATTTAGCCAGTTTGCTGAGGTGAAGCCGTACGAGTCTCCACAGGAGAGGCTTCGCCAACGCAACGCCTGGGTCATCGATGCCAAAGCCCGTTATTCCCACGAATGGGAAAGCGCAGGCGTCATTGAGGGTGAACTAATGCCCGAGGAAATCGGCAACGTCCTGGCGCTGCGGCAGACCCAAAACCATGAGCTAGGGCTATCTGTTGCCCAGCAGCTCCAGAGTTTAGAGAGCCTAATCGACCAGGCCAACACCGCCGAAGGCAACCTATCGGAGGCCGATCTAAAAGCTGCCGTTACCCGTGGCCAGCAGCGGGCAGTGATGCTCTACCAGGCTGAGCTACAGGCCGAATTGCAAACCATTAACTCCTTGAAGCAGCGACGCATGGGCGGTGGGCAGCCATGACGCGGAATATTGTGGGCCTGATGTGGATTGCCTTGGCAACTACTGGCTGCCCTGAGTTAGACCTGTTAAGACCTGCGCCGGTGGAAGCGGTGGAACCCTCCGCCGCGCCGCCGCCCGGCCTACAGCCCTATGGCGTGGATGGTGAGCTAAGCGAAGCGGATATCAAGGCATTGCTGTATCTGCAATTTCCCCAGAGCTACGATGCCATCTCTCAGCGGTTTGGCTTTCCAGCCTATCGAGATAGCATTTCTGACTATTACAAGCTGCCCAATGGTCGATGGGTAGCGATTCAGTACGCGGGTACGACGGCAACAGGTCTTAAATTCAGTGACTCAGGCGACTAGGAGCGCGTTAATCTATGGGTAGCACCACAGTATTAGATGCCATGAAGCTGCCGGAGCTAAAAAAGCGAGTTAAACGAACCTGGGATATTTTGCAGACAGGTTTTACCGTTCAGTCTGGGCAATTTGAGCAGGAAGTTAGAGCCTTTGGCGATCGCAGGTACAAAAAGACCTGGGTAGCGGCATTGTGTAGGTTTGAGGCTATGTTCGCTATTGAAAGCTGCTTAGACTCTTGGATGTTGCTCACTAACACCTTTGCCTTTCGACCTGAGCGTTGGGATTACGAATATCGTCACCAAATTTTTGATGAATTCCTGATGTATCCCGAGGCATTAGAGGCTATCAAAACAGGCCTAGAGGATTTATTCAGCAAGGATTTAAGTAATACTGAGAGAGAACAAGCAGATGGGTTTTTTAGACTACTGGAAGAACGAGAAGGATCGAATCGAACCATCGGATTCCCAGCTAGACCTATTAGGGAACTTGCAGGAATTAGCACCGCAGCGTAAGCGAGTTGATGGAGTTACCGTTTTTAGACGGTTTACAGACTCTATCAAGGCAAATGGTGGTGATAGTGAATGTTATAAGCAGGCAGTTATCGTAGAAACTGCTGAGCTGTTTGATTGCACCGTCCGTCAGCTCTACCAAGAAACTGGAGCAAAGCGCTTCAAACGTGAAACCTTGCCCCACGAAGTTCAACAGGCTTACATGGCGAATGAAACGCTGACAGCTTATGAGCTAGAGCGCATGGAAGGGAGTATTGGTGGAGAGTCTCAGGAGGAAGTAAATGAACGGATTAATGCTGTTGTCAAAGCAGAATCTAAGCAGACTAGAAAAAGGTTGCCCTGGTAGGGCAGCTTAGCCGGTGGTACTCCACGGGCGGCAGGCGTAGTCAGTAAAGCTAAACATCGAGTTAGGCAGTCTTCGGTACTCCGAGAACTGCCTTTTCGTTGGGGTGTAAGCGTTTCAGCGTTGCGATCGCGTCAGCGCTGACTTTTGCGATCGCAACTTCCCAACGGAGTAATCTGCGTAGCTGCATCCCCATGCCCAATGCTCTAACCTATAAATAGTACTAACTGAGCCCTGGCGTTGCTGGGGCTTTTTGCTGGCTGTCGTCGTTCGCAGACCTGCACCCACCCAGCAGAATTTCCACCACCACAGCTGCCCAAGTTTACCCGTCATAGGCACCGCGTCAAGCCAAGCTTGCGCCCTACGTCCGGCGCGGCAGGAGCATCGCCAGCGTGGTCGAACTCCGGTCACAAGTCCGCTTGACGCTGCGTTATCCCAAATAGCCAACGCTTTTCATTGGGTCAATGGGGCGCGTTGCGTTGGTTAGTTTTATGCGTTCAGTTCCGTTTGAGTTTGTTTCTGGTTTGGCTTCTGAGTTTGGCGCGGTCGAGTGCTGCTGGCGCGAGTCTGAGCGCTCGTTTACGGGCTACGTGGCCGAGTGCTGGTTTACCCAGCTGCCGTCAGCGTTTGCGGCTAAGTGGTCCGCTGTGGTGGGCTACTCGGTGTTAGTTCGTTCGGTGGCCGGTGGGCCTGGTCAGTTTGCGGTGTCGGTGCCGGTGGTGGTGCCTCAGGGGCAGGTTGTTCTAATCGGCGGTCAGCGGGGTGGGCGCGTTCGAGTGCGGCTGGTGCGCTAGCGGGGTGGGGCTGCGGCCCCTTTTTTGGGAAATTTTTCTATAATAATGCCGCTATTGGGATGTTAGCTAATCAGGACGCACCTAAGCTTTTTTTTTAAGTAAATTCTTGCTGTTTCTTCTGAAATTTTTGCGTAAGATAAGGCTGTAGCGTGAGCGATAATACATGAATCTAGAAAATGCATATCGAACGCTGACGTCAAATGCGCCTGAAGCGGATGTTCAGGTCTTGTTTTCAACTCCATTTCTTCAAGAATTAGGATATGACGACTTAGAACGTTCCTCTGAATACCCTATTGGGCGGAAAGCAGTTGATTGGGCTGTCCGTAAAAATACAGATCCTAGTGATGTATTTTTTCATACCAAGAAGGATCCCTATCTCTATATGGAGGTTAAGGGAAGAACAGAGAATTTAACGGAAGGGCATAATCACTACCTGAAACATTTTGCTCAATTGAAGCAATACTTACTGGCTCCACAGTCAAAGACAGTAAGGTGGGGCGTTCTAATGAATTCCCTAGATGTACAACTATTTCGTAAACATGGAAAAATAATACACCCTGCATTACCTTGCTTGTCTTTTAAGGAAGATATCCCAGCAACGGTGGCAGCTATTAAGAGCCAGATAGAGAAGCCTAAGCAAGGTTTGGTTGTCACTGTCTACAACAATAAAGGCGGAGTTGGAAAGACAACTACGATTTCAAATTTAGCAGCAGTTTTGTCCCAGCTCAAAAAAAGAGTATTAGTCATTGACTTGGATTCAAACCAAGGCGATTTAGGGGATGCCCTAGGAATGGCAAAGACATCCGGGGATATGAAGTCATTATTGCTAGGGGAATTGAAAGATATTCGTGAAATAACGAGATCCTATAAATTTAGTCACCCTAGACTTAAAAATGATTATGGTTTTGATGTTGTATTGGCAGATCAAGAATTATCTAGTACGAATGAAAATCCAGGCTTGAAAGCTACGATCACGCAGAAAGGAAAACCTTACACACTCTTAAAAGCTCTTGAATTGGCCAAACAAGAGTATGACTATATTTTTATAGATGCTCCCCCTGGATGGTTGATTTACTCTCAGCAAGCAGTCTGCGCAGCAGATGTAGTGCTCATTCCTGCTCGGCACGATAATTTGCATTCTTTGCAAAATGCAGGAATGGCAATAGCACGTTTTATTCCAGCGGCCCAGAAAGCCTTAAGAAAGTATGGTTATCCAGGGCCTGTTGCCTTACCTGTATTTCTGAATAATGCCCATTCCATCACTGATGCTCAAGTCAATGTGATGCATAAGGCTATTGCCAGGATCATTACATCAAATAAGCAGTATGGCATTAACCTTACTCCGTACTTCTATTCCAAGCGAAGACCAAGACATGATAGTCAGGATTTGGCAATGATTTCAGTGCCCTACTTGGCTTATATTTCGCAATCAGACTTCATTCATATCCCAGGAGCTTTCTGGCATAAAACGGTCCGAGATCAGTATGTAAATCTAGTTAAGGAGTATTTTCTGTGAGTTTCTCGGAATTAGGAAATTTAATGTGTTTCCCCTTTGATTCGATCACATCAGGCGAGTTAACTGATGCCCATGATTATCTAATAACATCAACAGCTAAATTGTTTATTGAGGGAGGGCGTAATTGGCTTCCGCTCATTGTGGTTGAAACTGGACCAGACCAGTATCAAGTAATTGGCAATGACTTTGTTTATGCTGTGGCAGAGGCAGCTGAACTAGAAGAAGTTTGGTGCATTGTTGCAGATAATTCCCCTGAGATCAAAGCCCTTGTGCAAGCGCTTTGTAGAGAATCTATTCCAAAAACGAATCTATCTACAGCCAGCCGAGATGAAATAAAACTAGCCTTAGACTACCTTATTAAACAACCTAATACTCCTCTCAAAGGGGTCAACCTAAGCATAGCTGTGACTCGTATTGAGGATGCTCCCAGACAATATTGGAGTAGTTTGCAGCCCATTACCAGTTTAGGATGCAGAATCACGGCAGGAAAGAAACTGAAAGCATTGGAGCAGGTTTTCTATCTAACCCCAGAACCGTTGCCTGATGTCATTACGGATCGCAAACTCTTAGAGTCGTTTACGGTAAATCAGCTCAAATCTATAGCAAAAGAGCGAGGTATGAAAGGAACCTCTAGCCTAAGTAAGCCTCGTCTAGTTGAGCGACTGATGGAAGAGGAGTGACATTCTGCAAGCAAGCAAAATCCTATTGAGGGTAACCAATTGAGGCGCTACCTACTGGTTGCGATCGCAACCTTCTCCCACAAAAAAGCCCCCACCAATCGGCAGAGGCTTAGCGTGTATGTAGGGGAGAGTCTGAGTAGATAAGGGTGCCTCACGAAAGGTAATGAAGCTTCACTGACGCACGGAGACGCGCTAGGCACCCAAACTTGGTTAGCCTAAGCGTCTGCCCCGTCAGCGAACAACGGACTTAGTACGAGCATCCAGCGCGTCTAGGCGGGCTTCCTGGATGTTGTCTACAGCTTTGGTGCGAGCATCCAACGCATTCAGCCGCTCAGCTTGGATATTCTCAACGGCCTTAGTGCGGGCGTCTAGGGCCTCTAGCCGAGTAGTTTGGATATCTTCGATGGCTTTGGACTGATTATTTAGGTGCTCGATGCGGAGCTTGTGGACGTCGTTCTTGGTGCGGGCGTCGAGGGCTTCTAGGCGAGTTTCTTGCAGATTAAAACTAGCGGGCTCAACGGCAGAGGCGATGGGGGCCAAAGCAGCGGAGGCAACGAGGACGGTTAGGGCGGAAAGGATCGTGCGTTTCATTTGGTTTAAGCTCCTTTAGGAATCGGTGAAGTGTGTTTACTTGCTTCATTGATTACAAGAATGCAGGAGCTACCTGAACGTCATCTGACCGGCAACTGAGAGTTGCTTAAGGGGTTTCTGAGTTTGGCTGAGGAATTGTGGTGATGGGGGTCACAGGGGGGGGTGCGGGGTTGAGATCGCAATCTTGCATGTCCCCTACACTAATGTCAGCCTCAACGACGCATCCATGGACGCAACGCCCCTCAGCAGCTTAGAAAAGCTGTTGTGCCCGTGTACTCACACCAGCACGTTTTAGTTTCGCTCGTACCTCGCTAGTGGGCCGCAGCCAAGCATTAAGCCGCCTTTGTCTAGACACGGAGAAATTTTGGCTTCTAAGGATACCAGATACCTTATGTTGAACGAGTTTTCAATCCTTTCAGGCCCCTCTATAGAAGGGTTTCAGGCTTAAAGGCCAAAATTCCTCGCACTCTATACACGGGCCTAGTTAGTTGACTGGGCTCTAGATAAAGCATCTAGCTGACGTCGTGTCGATTGTGAAAATAACGCACGTTGCCAGTTTTTCGCTTTCAGTATTTCTAGGAGAGGTATATTGGTCGAACCTCGAAAATCAGCACTATGTAAGTCGGCATCCTTGAATATAGTCGATTGCAAATCGTTATCCTCAAAACAGCTTTCTCTTAAGTCAGACCTTGAAAAATTTGTATTACTCAATGTTGCTTTCGAAAATTTAGAGCCTTTTAGATATGCACCTTCGAACTTAGCGCCCGTGATGTTAGCATCATAAAAATCGGCGAATTCTAGTCTGGCCAAGGTGAAATCAGCTGCCTGTAAATCACAGTACCAAAAGCGCGTAGACTTCAAGGAAGCCATTTGGAAACTAGCCCTTTCGAGGCTGGCGCTACTTAGATCCGCATTTTCTAATTGAATGTTATTTAGGTCAGCTCCTACAGCATCTAATCCGATAAGAGGAACATTATCGTTATTAAGATCGGTTAGTGCTCGTATTCTGGCATAGCTCGTTTCCTTCCCTTCAGCAATATCAAGGACAAACCAAGCCTCATAATGCCCCCGCTGTTTAGCTTGGTGCGCACCTGACAGTAAAAAAAGAATAATGCCTGTGATGATTGAGACGCTTTCAATTACACCAATTAGTCCCGAATTCCTGAGTGCATTTATAAAATCTTGAACCGTACAGAAGGGCTCACCCATAAAACGGGTTTCACTAAATAAGGCTAGAAAAACAAGCCCGAACACTAATAAAAATACAAATAGAGAAAAAGCGGCTGTTTTCAGATATTTATAAATCTGATTTTGAGAGGGACGTTGCAACCATAACCAACGACCTATACGGCGTAAGTCCATTAATTCATAAGTACTGTACAGTGCGAAGTTCTAGGAAAATCAATGATTTTATAAGGGTTTCAGCGTTTGCCGGTGAGTGCCTGATAGATCAAGCTTTTATTCGGCGAAATGTTTGCCTCAAAAGGTTTTCAGCCTTTTAGATAAGCCTATGCGCTGGAGAACTTCGCACTGTCCAGCATAAGTACCTTTAGGCAGTATTGACGATGATAGCAATTTTTGCTATTACATACGTATGACATCAGTTTTTGCTATCACAAGTACACAGCTATGAGGAATGTTCTGTCGAAATGACAACTGGCTGCGAGACCATTCGTCCTTTTTTGGACAAGCTGGAAGCAGAGCAATTAGCGACGTTAACAGCAATTCTGAATGGTCAGTCCGCAGGAATACCCTTTGCTTCTGTCGAGAGCTTAATCATTGCTCTTGGTGGTCGGGTGAGAGCAGACCGGAACCGTGGTTTTTGGCAAATAGCCTTGTCAATTAATGGCGCTAGAGCGCCAATCCTTATCACACCTCTTAAGCCTTTTTATGCTGGGGAGATGTTTCTGAGTGATTTACGCCATATGCTCCTGTCTGTAGGTTTTAGGGTTGACTGTTTGAACTGACGGGGTGGGGAAGCCTTCTTCCCCTTTTGACCCACGACTCAAATAGTGATGTTGTTTTTTCGGTTACTTAGCATCCGTTGTTTTAAAGGACAGATTCAGATGAAAAATACGCTTTGCTCTTTGCTTAAGCTATCCTCTTGTGCATTATCACCGTTTAAACCAGCACAGTGGAAAATGTTCGATTCAAGCCCGTGTAAAGTATTAATTTTAGACGTTTCATGGGGTGCACATGTATGGGTTTTATCATGTGGTTTACGTTCATGGGGTTTATCATGGGGTGCACATTCAATTGTTGTACTATCACCAAAGACTGCGACTCCATATACTGCGGCTCTATATTTCGACAGATCACCTGATGATATTGCAGCATCAGATATTGATTGGTTGTCAGGCATATATAAAGCAGTTCAGTCCAAGTTAAAGAAGATACCCTTTGTTGTGTCAGAGGGAGGGAAAAAGATGTTGTTGACTTATTGTGGGTATAACGCTTTTGGCTATATCGATGAAAAAAACGACCTTATCAAAGGAAAAGTGATTGATGTTAATGACTCAATTACTTTTGAAGGTGAATCTGTCCAACAGTTTAAGCAAGCTTTTCATGATGCGATAGATTCTTACTTAGAATTCTGTGAAGCAGAGAATAGAGAGCCTGATAAGCCATTCTCTGGAAAAATAAGTTACAGGACAACTCAAGAAAGACATCGAGATCTAACCATTGCAGCTGCTCAGGCAGGTATATCGGTGAATGCCTTAATGGATCAGATTATTGGAAGAACCATTAATCAAAATAATGGAAACTTTCAAAGCTTTAGTTCATATGCCATAAACTGAATGCGGATGTCTTTACAGGGGTTTTTATTGCTTGGGCAATTGGTACTGGCGTTTAATTGCCTCAATCATCTGAGAATGATCCTGGTGCTGAGCCTTGACTCCAACGACGCTAGATAGATTTCTGATCTGGAGATTAATGATTTGTAGATAAAACATCTCTCATACTTGTGTACTTCTAGGTAGCTAGCTACTACCTGAATAAGAGTCCATGGATTACCTCCATGGACTTTTCTATTTGTATACTTATAGGCTGAATAGCAGAGCTGTTATGCCCGTGTACTCACACCGGCACGTCCAAGTTTCGCTCGTACCTCGCTAGTGGGCCACAGCCAAGACATCAAGTGGTTGCCCGCCTGTTCATCTGTGCGTCCGCTCCGCTCCCCGCACCATTGGTGTGGTTGGGCTCTTTTCCATTTGCCGCCCTGCGACCCTCTACGCCACCGCCCAATAGGCTACCGCACCGCGCCCGTGGATCAAGGGCCGCTTCGCTTTCCGCATTCGCTCCACCCTTGACAACGGGTCCCCACGCTGGCGCGGTTCCGGGTGGCTCCGTGGCGCTCGGTGCTCGGGCGGGTCTTGGCCGTGGCCTCTCCCGCCTCTAGCGGCTACCAGGGCAGGTAGTTACCCGCTGTTAGGCTTCCATGGCTTTCCGGCCTGGGCACCCATCCCAGCAGCTCCACAGCGCAGCCACCCACCAGCAGCGCCGCATACTGCCCCCGGTCATGGGCCACGGGCGTAACCGGTGTTCCTCGGCCATCAGTAAAGGGGCTGAAGTATTGTCAGTTGGAGGTTGTAGAGCATCAAGCAGGAAATAGGACTAGAGTTGGAATATGAACGCCAATCTAGTCCCAACAAT
>NZ_JAYGIG010000055.1:0-19382 GCF_034932105.1 Leptothoe sp. PORK10 BA2
AGTAGACCCACTCTACTTTTGACTAAATTACTGGCTAATAAAACTGAGATGTCTAAAACCCTTGACCCACCTGATTTAGCCGCTTGAGAACGGGGCAGAAGCAAAACAGAAACTTGTCACTGTCCAGTTATTAATATCATCTGAAGGCATTTCTTATAATTCTTCATTTCAAGATAATGTATTTCCTCTTCCATTAGACAGTCCATTTTTCTTCGATGGCAAAATACGCCTCAATGAAACGGATTATAACCAGTATTGAAAAGACTATGGTCATAGTTGGATTTGGGCAGCTCTGAAGCAAGAATCACCTAGTGACTGGCATAAGAGTATATTATCCTCGATTGATTGGGTAGGCAGAGGCCTTCGAGATAAAAATCCTGCTAAATCTCTTGTTCAATTCAATTTTGCGCTCGAAACCCTATTGTCTGATCAGAAAGAAAGTAGATCTTCTTCAATTCGAGGCAGATTATCTGAATTTACTGCGTCTATTGTGGCTGAAAATCTTTCAGACAGGCTTAATTCAGAAAAGAGAGTTAAGAGAATTTACGATTGGCGTTCTGCTATTGTACATGGAAGAAAACAGACTGTACCACCAAGCATTGTGTCAGAATCCATGAATTTAATGAAAGAGATAATTACCAAAATTATTACTAATCCTGAACTCATAAAACTGCAGTCAATTGAGCAGGTAGAGGAGTGGGTCAACAAGAAGAAATATTCTTAGGAATATCTCGGGATTTTTTTTATTGAATCAAGTTTACTCGTTGGAGCTGGAAGTTGGGTTCTTAAGGCCTAATTTTTTGGGCAGATTCCCAAGCTCCAAGCTCGCCAGGTGGCACTTCATAAGATTCAGGATGCTAGCGCCTGGTTTATCTCCATGCTTTATCCCATCATCGCCATTGTGGTCAGACCGAGGCCAATACAGACTGTTGCCAGAGCGCTGACCACTGACAGCCGCTGTATAATTCCAGATCCCAAGAGGGAGTTTTCAAGCCACTGTTGTCCATAAACGGCGGCTAATCCCAGGCTAGTAAGCACGGATGCCAGCCCAAGGCTAAAGCCACCTATAAGCACTAACCCGTAGGCGATTTGGTGTAGTGCGATGGTCAAAGACCGGCATTCGGCCATCGCACTCAGCAACAAAACCAGGGCCGATGGACTTGGAAGTGTGACCACCTGTCTTTTGACAAACTTTTCCCAGTCAAGTACGTTGCCTAGGTAATTTAGTTTAGGGAAAGGTTGTGGCATGACCGAATCTAAGAGTGTTTTCAATCAAACCTCAACATCTGAATCCCCTGGCAATCGGTTTTACCGTACAGTGTGGCGTTGGCACTTCTATGCTGGGTTATTTGTCATACCTTTCATGCTCATTCTGGCAGCAACAGGCATCATTTATCTTTTCAAGCCACAGTTGGATGCAGCGATGTACCACAACCTGATGTTCGTACAGCCTGGTGCGGCTACCCTAGCTTACTCAGAGCAGATAAAGTTTGCTGAAAAGGCATACCCTGATGCAACGGTTACTCAAGTTATGCCGAATATTGCCCCTGATCGCAGTACAGAGGTGCTGCTGACAACGGCTGATGAGCGTAATCTGATGATATTTGTAAACCCTTACACCGGGAAGGTGCTAGGCAATCGCGATGAGGACAACAACTTACAGGCGATCGCACGAAAGATTCATGGAGAATTACTGATCGGGAAACTGGGTGATTACATTGTTGAATTGGCAGCCTGTTGGGCATTGGTTCTTTTGCTCACAGGGCTTTACTTATGGCTACCACGCCATCAGTTTTCTATCTTAGGAACCTTTGTTCCGCGCCTGTGGAGCAAGAACAAACGAATTTTTTGGCGAGACTTACACGCGGTTCCTGGATTTTATGGCGTTCTTCTAATCGGTTTTTTAATTCTTACAGGTTTACCCTGGACCGGTTTTTGGGGAGACACGTTTGCCCAGGTGTGGGGAAAATTTCCAGCTCAAATGTGGGATGACGTTCCTCAATCAACCGTATTGACGGGTTCTCTGAATCAGCGAGGACAGGTAGTACCTTGGGCAGTAGGACAGCTACCGATCCCCCAATCTACTGCGTCTGCACACAACAATCACTCAAATCATGCCGATTCTACAATTTCCCAGCAGGGCGTTGCCGCTAGTGAACCCGTCAGCATTGACTCTGTGATTACCCTGGCTCAAGCTAAAGGCGCACCCCCTGGTTATAATGTTGTCTTTCCTGAAGGGGAAACAGGCGTGTACACTGTATCTGCATTTCCCAACGATCCGACTCAAGAAGTGACAATGCACATTGACCAGTACAGTGGACAAGTCTTGGCAGATGTGCGTTGGGAAGACTATGCATTAGTCCCCAAAGCGGTGGAGATGGGGATTTCTATTCACATGGGAAAATACTTTGGTTTAGCAAACCAATTGCTAATGCTATTTGCATCGTTAATTACGATGTTGCTTTCGATTACCGGAACTGTTATGTGGTGGCAGCGTCGTCCTAGAGGATCTGGGCTGATCGGTGCTCCAGAAATGTTACCCTACGCACAAAGTTGGCAGCTTCCACTGGTAATTACAGCCGTTTTGGGACTTTTATTTCCCTTGGTAGGTATTTCACTGATTCTTGTGCTGGTGTTAGACCGTCTTGTACTAAATCGTATTCCTGCGCTCAAGCGTATTTTTACTTGAAGACGACCCCTTTAAAGAAACGTATCTCAGGAAAAATGACGTCTGCAATGCAGCGTTTTGGCTGGAGTTCAATGCATCTAAGTCGGAGATAGAGCAGGGTGAAAGCCCCTTATCCCATCACCGCCACGCCCCTACCAGAGTTTTGCCGTGACCAGGAGAAAGGGCATGCACGGCACCGAAGGCATAGGCGATCGCAATTCCGGTTGCGATCGCAGCCGGAATTGCTGACCATCCAGCAAGGTTGTTAATCGGTTGGCAGCTTCAACATGGGCCAGAATGAACAGCGAAGCCATGATGTTGTTCTCCAATCAGGAAGTCATAGGCAAACCAAATAAACGCAGTCTGCCATAGTAGATCTGGCGAAACCAATCAGACTGAGATGCCAGGTAGGGAATCACCAGTTCTCGATATCGCTGGGCCAGATTGATACCCAAAAGATTCAATGGGATTGAGATGTCTCAGTCCCAGATTTCTCTTGCCCTACGCCTTTGGCACATGCACCTTGGGCTATAGGAGAACCGTAACTGTGCTTCACCGATCCTGTACCGTGCAGGGTTCGCAAAGACCAAAGAATTCGAGGGTGTGATAGTAGATTGTGAAGGAGCTGGAGTGCTGGAGTGAAAACTCTAGCCCTTTCAAAGGGCACGCATTTAGAGGAAACGATTGTCCACAGTCCAAACAGGTCATGTAGTGACGGTCCCGCTCCACGGCATTGTAGAGGGTCTCGCCCGTCAGCGTTACCCGATGCTGCACCTTGCCCATACGCTTTAGCGCATCCAGGGCTCGATATACCGTTGCTAAACCAATCCGCTGATGTTTCTTGATCAGCGTATATAACGCCTGAGCCGAGATCGGTTCAGGCTGCTGCCGTAGTAACTGCAGTACCGTTGTTTGAGCCCGAGTACAGTGAACCTGAGTCATGGATTTTTTAAGAATTGCGAACTGACAAGTCAGCACTGGCGCTATCGCGTCAATTTTGAAAAACTGGAAAAACTGATGTAAGATATCCGAGAGTGATAATCATTATCATACCGGGTTTCCATCCTATGTCATCCACATCTCTGTCACCTACGTCAGCGCCCCTCCAAACCGCCACAGATGCGGCTGAAGCGATGGTGGAAGCTGCACCCGCTAATAGTACTGGTGGCCAAGTACATCGTCCCCGGCGTCTGCGCCGTACCAGTACACTACGCCGTATGGTGCAAGAGACGGTGCTAACCACCGCTGATCTGATTTATCCCCTGTTTGTCATGGAAGGTGAGGGGCAGAAAGAGGCTATACCGTCGATGCCCAACTGTTTTCGCTACTCCCTAGATCTATTGATGGAAGAAGTAAAAGCGGTATGGGAGTTAGGCATTGGAGCCATTGCCCTGTTCCCACTAATTCCCCATCATCAAAAAGACAACGCTGGCACCGAGAGCTATAACCCAGATGGTTTGATCCCTCGGGCAGTGCGTGCCCTCAAGCAGGCTCTTCCCGAGCTGCTGGTGATTACCGATGTGGCGCTTGACCCTTATAGTACCGAGGGCCATGACGGCATTGTCCAAAATGGTCAAATTCTCAACGATGAAACCGTTGCAGTCCTCGTCAAGCAGGCCCTGGTGCAGGCTGAGGCAGGGGCTGATTTTGTGGCCCCATCAGATATGATGGACGGTCGTGTGGGGGAGATTCGTCGGGCATTAGATGCAGCAGGCTGGATTAATGTCGGCATTCTCGCCTATTCCGCTAAATATGCATCAGCATACTATGGCCCATTTCGCGATGCCCTGGATTCTGCCCCCAAGTTTGGTGATAAAAAGACGTATCAGATGGATGCGGCCAACTCCAGAGAAGCCCTGAAAGAGGTGGATCTCGATATTGAAGAAGGAGCGGACATCGTCATGGTGAAACCGGCTCTGGCCTATTTAGATGTGATTTGCCGCATTAAACAACACACCAATTTACCTGTTGCTGCTTATAACGTCAGCGGTGAATATGCCATGGTGAAAGCAGCGGCGCAGCAGGGCTGGATTGATGAAAAAGCCGTCATGCTAGAGACCCTAACCAGTATGAAACGAGCTGGAGCCGACTTGATTTTGACCTATTTCGCTAAAGATGCGGCCCTAGCTTTACGTCCATAACAAGGCAACACCTAAAGAATCAAAATAGTTTTTCAAAGGAGAACAGTTATGTCTAGATTGAGTTTTCAACGACAGGTACAACAGTTATCGATTATGGCGCTGGGTGCAATCGTTACTCTGGGCGGTTGTACAACTGCTCCTACGGCCACCAGCGAAGCAGAACCTTCAGAAGCGGCGGCCCCTGAAGCCTCATTGCAGGTGGTCACTACATTTTTGCCCATGACCCAGTTCACTAAGGCGGTGGCGGGCGATCGCGCTGAGGTGGTACAGCTACTACCCACCAATGTAGGTCCCCATGACTTCCAGGCCAAACCCAGCGATATTCAGGCAGTTACCAATGCGGACGTGTTGGTCAAAAACGGTTTGGAAATGGAGTTCTTTTTAGATGACATGATCGAGAATGCGGAAAATCCCGATCTGGTCACGATCGACTCTAGCGAGGAGATTGCTACGTTTGTCAGTGGTGGCGAAGCAGGCCATGACGACCATGCTGAAGAAAAGGCCCACGACGATCACGCTGAAGCAGGTCATGACGACCATGCTGAAGAAAAGGCCCACGACGATCACGCTGAAGCAGGTCATGATGACCATGCTGAAGAAAAGGCCCACGACGACCACGCTGAAGCAGGCCATGATGATCATGGCGAAGCAGCAGCCCATGCGGACGAACATGCTCATGGTGAATTCGATCCTCATGTCTGGCTGGACCCCAAGCGAGCTATTGAACAGGTGGAAAATATTCGCGATGGTTTGATTGCCGCCGATCCAGAAGGAGAGGCTGAATACACCGCCAACGCGGCTGAATTTATTACTGAACTACAGACATTAGATGCTGACATTACAAAAATGTTGTCCCCCTTTGCCGGACAGACATTTGTGGTGTTTCATGACTTTGCCGCCTATTTTGCCAGTAGCTATGGACTAGAAGCCGATGTTCTGGTGGGTCTTCCCGAAGAGAATCCATCTCCAGACGATGTCAAGCGGGTGATGGACACAGTGCAGGCGGAAGGTCTAAAAACTATTATGACCGAACCCCAAGCTGGAGAATCTTCTTTTAAGGCGATTGCACAAGATCTCTCCATTGGCGTGAGTGAGTTTGACCCCCTTGAAGTAGGTCCTCCAGAGGCGATAGAGCCAGACTACTATCTGGCAACCATGCGTCAGAATGCTGAGAATCTGGCCAATGGCTTTGGGGCATCGACCCAATCCTGGTATCCGTTCTCGGCACCTCCACTGGTGGCCGTCATCAATTGGTGGCTGTAATATGAAGGATGATTTTATGGGGCCAGGAGAGAACAGTTGAACGATCCAGTTTTAGTCGTCAACGAGTTGACGGTTTACCGAGAGGCCTATGCAGCGGTTCAGAAGGTATCGTTTACGGTGCCTGCTGGCATGGATACCGCGATTGTGGGTCCTAACGGAGCTGGAAAAAGTACCCTAATCCAGGCCATACTGGGCATTTTGCCACGCCAGTCGGGGGAGGTGTTTGTTCTGGGGCAGCCGCTTTCTCCTAAAGGCAAATTGCCAATGGCGGTGAGACAGCAGATTGCCTATCTGCCTCAGAATTTTCTGTTTGATCGCCGCATTCCTATTACAGTCAACGAGTTGATAGGGCTGGGCTGGGATCGGCTGGGCATACAGCTGCCCTGGTCCGGTGGACAGGCACGCCGTCACGCAGTGCAGCAGGCATTGACCCAAGTGGACGCCTGGCATTTGCGTCATAAGCTTGTGAGCGCTTTGTCAGGGGGAGAGCTAAAGCGCGTATTGCTGGCCTATTGTTTGGTGCGTCCTCGCCGTCTGCTGATTCTGGATGAGGCTCCAGCCGGATTGGATGTGCGTAACGAATCGGAATTTTACCGGTTGCTGCATCAGCTGAAAAAAGAGCAGGGATGGGCAATTTTGCAGGTTTCCCACGATCTGGATATGGTGCGTCGCAGTTGCGATCGCGTCCTTTGTATCAATCGCACCTTGCTCTGCCAGGGAACTCCAGACCATTCTCTCACACCAGAGAACCTATCCCTGGCCTATAGCCCTGAGTTTGTTCGCTATCACCATTCTTGTTAATCTCTTCATCATGACGATCCAGGCTGAATTTACCCGTGTGATTGAACTGTTTCAACTGCCCTTTATGCACCGGGCACTGATAGGCAGCGTTCTAACTGGATTTATGGGCGGCTTAATGGGTAGCTTTACCGTTCTCCGACAGCTTTCTTTCTTTAGTGATACCCTGGGACACTCAGCCCTGTTGGGCATCAGCATTGGCTTCTTGCTGGGACTGGATCCGGGCTGGGTGTTGTTACCCTTTGCGGTTCTTTTTGCATTGGGGGTGACTTACTTTCTGGAACACACCCGTCTCTGGACCGATGCTCTGTTGAACATTGTTTACTCATCGTCCCTGGCCATTGGCATTATCTTGCTCAGTTTTCGTGATGACTACAAGGGCGGCATCACCCATCTGTTGTTTGGTGATATCCTGGCTATGCGAACTACTGACTTAATCTTTAGCGGTGTGCTACTGGTAATATGTGTCATATTTATGAGCCTAACGTTGCGCTCCCAAATTCTCCTGACACTCCATGAATCCATGGCCATTGCTCGGGGGGTGTCTGTGTCTGCCCAGCGTACAGCGTTCATCGTATTGCTATCCCTGGTGGTGGGCATTTCCATTAAGGCCATCGGCGTTTTGTTGATTAGTGCGTTTGTGGTGATTCCCGCCTGCGCCGCCCGTCTTCTCAGCCGCAACTTTGTTCAGTACATCCTAATTTCGGCGAGCCTGGGTGCTTTAGGAGCCGCCATTGGCATGACGGTTTCTGCCTTTTTCGATTTACCGTCGGGTCCCAGCATTGTCACCGTTCAATTCGCTATTTTTCTGTTGGCTATGCTCGCACCCAATACTCGAAAGCTAGCCTTGTAAATGTCCTAACGCTTACCCAGCTGTCTGCTGTATACCGCCTAAATCCCTAACTTATCTTGTTGCTTCCGGAGTTTATCGCATGAAAGCCTCATCCCCCCCTTTGAGCACCAAAAGAGGAATGCCCATCACCATTATCACCGGATTTCTCGGTAGTGGTAAGACAACGCTGTTGAACCATATTCTGAGCAACAACAAAGACCTAAAGGTTGCTGTTCTAGTTAATGAATTTGGTGATATCAACATCGACAGTCAGCTATTAGTGACCATGGATGAAGATATGGTTGAGCTTAGCAATGGCTGCATTTGTTGCACCATCAACGACGATCTAGTGGATGCTGTTTATCGAGTGCTAGAGCGGAATGACCGCATCGATTACTTGGTGATTGAGACTACGGGTGTGGCTGATCCGCTGCCGATTATTCTTACCTTTTTGGGTACAGAACTGCGGGATCTCACCCGTCTAGATTCCATTATCACCATGGTGGATGCGGAAACCTTCACGCCCGATCATTTTGAAAGCGCGGCAGCCTTGAAGCAAATTACCTACGCTGATGTTACAATTGTAAACAAAGTCGATCTAGTGTCATCGGACCAGGTAAAGACGTTAGAAGAGTATCTTAGTAGCGTTAAAGAGGGGGCAAGGATTTTGCACAGTCAGCAGGGTCAGGTACCCCTGCAGCTAATTTTAGATGTGGGGTACAACGATCCCGAAGATTACGCTGAACTAGTGCAAGAAGAAATCGAGCAAACGGCACGCGAGCATCACGGGCACGAGCATCACGGGCATGAGCATCATGGGCACGAGCATCATGAACACCATCACCACCATTCTGCCCATCTCGAGAATGATGGATTTGTCTCCATCGCATTTGAGAGTGATCGTCCCTTTCATGTCAAAAAATTTGAACACTTTTTGCAAAACAAACTTCCAAAGAATGTTTTTCGGGCAAAAGGAATTCTCTGGTTTGAGGAAAGTGAACTGCGCAATATTTTTCAGCTAAGCGGCCCACGCTTTTCCATTGACGGTGAAGAATGGCACACCCCACCTCGAAACCAGCTTATTTTTATCGGGCGACAGCTCAATGGCGATGACATTAAGCAAGAGCTGGCAGCTTGTCTGGCCTGATTTTCACAATTTGTCAGGGGAGTGGTGAAACTACCCTGACGGGCAATTGTCCATACGGCAATTAGCTACATCCAGTCTTTCAGTCCTTAGCTGAAGGGGGTTGATCGGTTTGCGATCGCTCAACATCTTGATAAATTACCCAAAATTTACCCACTAGTTATTCATGACCTTATCCATTTCACCCGACGCCATTCGTAACCAGTTAATCAGTACCGAAGCAAAAGCCCCTGTCTCAGACGAAGACATGCAACAAGCCGTGCGAACACTGCTTCTAGGCTTAGGAGAAGACCCCGACCGTGAAGGTTTACGCGACACACCAAAACGTGTGGTCAAAGCCCTCAAATTTTTAACCTCTGGTTATCATCAGTCCCTGGATGAACTGCTTAATGGAGCCGTTTTCCATGAAGACGCCAATGAAATGGTACTGGTACGTGATATTAATTTGTTCAGTTCTTGCGAACACCATATCTTGCCGATTCTAGGCCGTGCCCATGTTGCCTACATTCCCAATGGCAAGGTGATTGGATTATCAAAAATTGCCCGTATTTGTGAAATGTATGCACGACGGTTGCAGGTGCAAGAACGGCTAACCCAACAAATTGCTAACGCTCTCCAGGGTCTTTTACAACCTCAAGGAGTAGCAGTTGTCGTCGAAGCATCTCACATGTGTATGGTCATGCGCGGTGTGCAAAAGCCAGGTTCTTGGACCGTCACCAGTTCAATGCAAGGGGTGTTTGCTGAAGATGCTCGCACGCGTCAGGAGTTTATGGAACTAATTCGCCACAGCCCATCGTTCCATTAGGAAATTTCCCTAAAAAAGTTTGCTCACGCACCGGGAGGTAAGCATCACGCTTATCTCCTTTTTTATTATTTCTCTATCTGACACGAATCCAGAAACCATAGGTGGTGTTGATCCATTAACCCAAGATCGTAACAAAGAGCCCAACGCGGATACCATGGACTAATGTGAAGATGGCTGTCCTCTATAATTCGACCGAATATGATTCGACCGAGCAAATCCGAAGATACAGTCGCTCTGATAGCCTTGGCTGAGGCAACCGGATTGTTTCCGCCCGATGGATTAGAGTTGTTGCGTCAGATGCTGACTGAGACATTTGAAAGCAGCAAGGATAACGATAGTTTTTGGCTAACAGATAATGACGATGGTCCAGTCGGTGTAGCTTACTGTGAGCCTGAGCGCATGGCAGACGGGACATGGAACTTGCAGATGATTTTGATCCATCCTGATCGTCAAGAACAAGGTCGTGGGACAAGGCTACTGCAGTTTGTCGAGCAGGAGGTAACGGCTCGTAGTGGGAGGATGTTAATCATAGATACATCTGGAGTACCTGAATTTGAGCGGACACGGGCGTTCTACGCAAAGTGTGGTTATGAAGCCGAGGCTCGAATTCGAGATTTTTATGCTGTGGGTGATGATAAGGTTGTGTTCCGGAAAGTCCTCACTGGAGCTTAGATAAACAATCTTGCCAAGAGAGAGCTGCCATGACGGTTAAGCCCTGAAAATTGATAGATTAAGTGCCACGGGATTGCCCAGCCAGGAAGCGTGGGTGGTGTGATCTTCTAAATCATTTCCGGTTAGGGCATGGACAAACACCGTCAAATGTCCGCGATTTTTTTCGAGCCATGGAATTACTTCATCAAACTGGGCGTGATCAAAGGCGAGTTGGCAACTCCAGCAAGGGTGAGGTCCGACCAGCTTTTGGTGGACTCGACCCACCTTTACCCCAAAACGATCCCCAGCCTCCTGACAGATAGAAGAGGCATGGGCCACGGAACTTTCATCGAAATAAACATGGGCGTGGTAATGGTCGTAGCTATTAATCGGTCGTTTCGTCATGAGCAAATAGTCGAAATTTTCTGATCCAGGTTGACCAATTTTGAACTCTCCAGGGAAACTTTGCCACCGCAGGGGTTATCCTTCGTGGGGACAAGGGGGTATACCCAGGGCAAACCCGTTATGTCCAAAGTTTGCCTAAGGTCAAAGGACCATTGAGACATGGACAACATTTATTGGGTTAGTAATCTAGCCAAAGGGGAGAATGGTTTGAATATTGGTAGCCCTGAGGGAACTAGAGCGACCAATTGAGGCAAATAGCCTATATCAGACTGTTCATAACCAGAAGCCCTTGAGGCAAGGGCTTTAACCGTATAGGTATACCTATTTCTTCTGGGGAAACTGATTAATGTGGGCAATACCGTAGAAAATCAGCTCCTTATTACGCATCCTCACTTTGTCAACGCGTAGCTGAGTACCATCTAGGGCAAAAGAATCTAGATCCATTAGGTCATTGACGTGTTCGACAATCGCCTGGCCTAAGGCAATGTCCTTATCCGTACCGTAGTAGACAGCATCTACAAAGGCAATCTTGGTTCGGTCATAAACTTCAACCTTCGCAGTCAGGTTGACCGATCGGGGGATGGTCTCATTGCCAATGCAGATTTTGCTTTCAAGGGTCACGGATGTATCGTCATTTAGGCTCATTTCAGTGGAGCTAAAATGCAGGGGTTGCCCCTCAAACGTCATCTGCTGAAGCTTCTCGACCACAAAGGGCGTATTGAATGAACTGGTCAGGTCCTCTTCCGTCAGCACAACCCGCAGGGACGCCTGGGTTGGCTGCTTAAGTCGAACTTGGCCTTTAAATACAGCACCAAAGTCAATGGATACGGCCTGGACAAAGAGCTCTAGGGCTTTAATCCGCAGCCCGTTATACATCAGCATGCTGTGGCCGATAAAATCAAAGCCATCAACACTTCCCTGGAGTAGCTTAGCTACAGGCTCGGCTCGAACGGTAGCATCTAGCTTACCTGTACGCTTAAACAAGGCAGCTATGGCAGTACTAACCACCTTGCTTACGACTTGATCACCGCCCTGTCCTGGAAATGGTAAATTGCCTAGCACGAAGGATGTCATTCCTGTTCAGTGATCGATTTCAATGGCTACGACAGCCGAAACCTAACGTATGGGGTCAGCAACTATTATGTACTTTTTTTAAGAAATGTAACCACTGATAACGATATTTTTCTCTTATAGATTTGATTTAGGAGCTAAAAGAATTGTAGTGCAGGTTTAGGTCAATATCGCCCCGAACCCAATAAATGCATCGCCCCTGGGTGCCATCAACGGGCCTTAAAACTACCCTAGCAAATGGTCACATCGGTTACGGACAGGCTGGTTTCAGTCGAGGACCCTAGCAATAGGTGATTTTTTACGGACAGAGTGTTAGGCCGTAGATATGGCTGGAGATATCTGTGGATATATCTAGACATATCTATGGTTTTAGTAAGGTGGATTAAATCTATGGCTCACTATCCGCGTGGATGCACATTTTCCCAGGAAGATTGGGATGCGATCGCACCCTTCTGGTTTCCCATCGCCTTTAGCCACACCATCACCGATCGACCCATCGCAGCAACACTCCTAGACCAACGTCTAGTCATTTGGCGCACCAGCCAGGGCCTGTCAGTGGCCAACGACCTCTGCCTCCATCGGGGCGTCCCCATGAGCATGGGCCATGTGGAAAACGACCAGCTGATCTGTAAGTACCACGGCTTTCACTACGATGCCAGCGGCGCCTGTACCCTCATACCGGCCAATCCCCAGGCCACCATCTCCCAGCGGCTGTGCCTAAAAACCTATCCCGTCCGCGAAGCCTACGGCTTAGTGTGGACCACCCTGGCAGGGGATGGTAGCGATGCCAACCTGCCCCAGCTCCCCGAATGGGACACCCCGACTATCAGCCCATTTTGCCCGACAGTATGGCCATCAACGCCGCCGTTGGCCGCCAAATGGAAGGCTTTCTCGATGTGGCCCACTTTGCCTGGGTACACCATGAAGCCTTTGCCAACCGCGATAATCCGGTGGTCCCCCCCTATACGGTCACCCCCACCCCCCACGGACTGCGGGCAGAATATGTCAGCACCGTCAGCAATTTTCCCAAAGCATTACAGCATCGCGCTCCCCAGGATTTTGAATGGCTGCGGGTGTTTGATGTGTTTTTGCCATTTGCCGCTATTTTACGGGTGCATTTTCCCGCCGGGGGACGGCTCTGCATTTTGAATGCCCCATCACCCATATCAGCCCGTAAGACCCGGCTATTTTCGCCACTGTGTCGCAATTTTGACCAAGACCAGCCCCTAGAACCGGTCTATGAGTTTAATCGGCAAATTTTTTCAGAAGACAAAGAGGTGGTAGAGGCCCAATATCCAGAAGATTTACCCCTAGACCTAAGCACCGAATATCACATCCCAGCCGATAAAACCTCCATCGCCTATCGCAAAGGATTGGCCAACTTAGGCCTCACCAAAATGTACACGGCTTAAAAACCCGTTGCTCCCTGCCCACCCCCTAACGGAACGTTGGGTCAGGCATACTGAATAAAATTAGTTGAGGTTAACTGAATTAAGTGCTGAGTTTACTGTTATTGGCCAACTTGGAAGGTCAGGTGCTAGGCCCTCATCGGCCCAAGGTAACCCCATGGCCCCAGGCAAGCGTTACTGCCAAAAATGCACCGACCCACCTCAGTGGGATCGAAATTCGTCTACGGATGCGGCCATTATCCGACTGGACCACCGATGGCACCCGTCTATACCATACGCGCACATTTGAAGGGTTTGTAGACGCGATCGCATTTGTCAATAGCCTGGTGGAACCCGCCGAACAACTGGGCCACCACCCTGACATTACCGTCAGCTACAACCAAGTCTCCATAACGTTAACCACCCACGATGCCCAAGGTCTAACAGACCTGGACTTTCAGCTAGCCAGACAAATCTCCCAGTTGGGCCTATAGCCTTGCCCCTGTGGCCATAGGCCCAGGA
Organism: Leptothoe sp. PORK10 BA2; assembly: GCF_034932105.1. NCBI lineage: Bacteria > Bacillati > Cyanobacteriota > Cyanophyceae > Nodosilineales > Cymatolegaceae > Leptothoe > Leptothoe sp. PORK10 BA2. The sequence continues at coordinate 13,689 of NZ_JAYGIG010000055.1, forward strand.
GTTACAAAGCCGACCACGACTATTCAGCTTTTTTCTGATACTGTTCCACCACCGACTGTCGGACTTCCTGTTGCAACCGTTCCAGAGCGGTATCTGTCTTAGCATTGTCCACAATCGTCCGCATCAGGGTTTTAATGCCCTGGGGGCCCCAGGAACACCCCTGTTCCAGATACAGGCGGGCCGCCTGCCCTACCGCATAGGTGCCATAGCCAGCGGCAACGGCCTGGGCTCCCATGGCCCCCGCATAGGCCGTCAGCCCAGAAGCCCCATCCACCATACTCCACAGGGCTGCGCCACTTTTCCCCAGGCCCAAGATCAACCCACTGCCTAACTCACTGAGGAGCAGCGTGCCCGAACTGCGAACAATGGCCTGCCAGAGCTTACTCGCTTCAAAGTTGGTCATGGGAAAGCCATAGAGCTTGGCCAGATTGCGGATCATCACGAGGTCAGAAGCCACCCCTCCCAGCAGGTCAAGTACCGCCACCGGGTTTAAGGCGACGGCAGCGGACTTATATTTTGCAAATTGCAAGATAATATCGTCGGCAGCGGCCTGGTTGAGGGCTGCCGTGGCAGTGGCCAAGGTGGTGTCCACCTGGTTAGCCTGGTGCAGGGTGTTGAGCGCCACCAGGGTAGGTCCTTCTGTTTGAAATAAGTCAATTAGGACTGTTTTGAGGGGGGCAATTTCCGGCGGCGGTGTCTCCCATGCCTCCGTTACTCGACCATCGGGCCATTCGACACGCACCTTTAGCGGTGAGGGTTCTGCCGCCACCAAAATAACATCATCCACAATGGGGATATCCGATGCTGGACTCGTTATTTTCTCAGCGGTACTGTCCTCGCTCAGGGGCTGGGTTAACTGGGTCTGGAGACGGCTCAGATTGTCATAAACAGCCTGACGATCCGTATCTGGATACAGGTCCGTTTTGTTAAACACCAGCAGTAGCGGTTTACGCGTCTGGTAAAGCGTTTTCAAAGCGGTGTATTCAGTATTTGTGATATCGCCCGCCACCACAAACAAAATTAAGTCTGCCTGCTGGGCCACATCCTGGGCCATCTGTCCCCGTTCTGCCCCTTCAATTTCATCTAAACCGGGGGTATCAATCAGCTCAATTTTGAGGGGGGTCTCCCCCTCAGCCACCGCCGGAGTCCAATAAATAGAGCGGGGCCACTGGGTAACGCCATTCAAAGGACCAGTTTCGAGAATTTTTTCGCCCACCAGGGCATTGAGCACAGCGGACTTGCCTCGGCTAACCAGTCCAAACACGGCTACCCGTAGGAGGGTGCTGTCTAGTTTGTTTAACAGGGCCGTCAGCTGGTCAATGCCGGATTTGACCGCCGCCTGCCGCTTCAGTTCATCGGCATCTGAACGGGTGAGCTCTAACTGGGGAATGTAGCGATCAATGGTTTGTCGCAAACTCTCCCGGGCTTGGTCCACCAGGGGATGGGCTTGGTTCGGGCTAACGTCTCTAGTCGTTTGGGTCGGAGTCGTCCCATCCCTAGCCACATCAGCCCCATCCTGAATCAACACTGGGTCAGTCATGGTAAATAGGGCCTAGCTGGCAATAGGACTAGCCTTGGGCAAATGGGGCAATGCCTGGGTGACAAAGTCCTTCAGAGCTAAGCCTTGGCGGGCTTGCTGGAACAGGGATTGGAGACGACTGCCCAGCCCGGCAAAGTCAAGCTCGGTGGCCTCTAACAAACTCTGCTCTTCGAAGTAATCAATCAGGGTGAGACCGGCTAAACGGGTGAGATAGGCCGCACTCACCCCCTGTAGTGCCCCCCCGGCCAAGTAGGTGGTGACATGGCTTTTGAGAATGGTGCCCAGGGCTTGGGAGGCCAGTTCCACCAGGCCCAGCTTAACCGTCAGTTCGGCGATGGTACCGGCGGCGGCTTTGGCCTGGTCCATGGAGAATTTTTGCCCATAAATGCCCCCCAGATCCAGCACTAGCTGGCCATTAATGGCGGCTGTGGCCAGCAGATCGACGGTGGCGATGGGATTGGCAAAAGCAGTACCAGCGGCGATCCACTGCATTTGCTCGATGACGGACATGGCCTTTTGGCGACGATACTCGTTAAGTGTGTGGATGATGCGCTGCCGTAGGTCTGTAATTTGGCGCAGGGTGGTGGCCATAACCAGGGGAGCGGGTTCCAGGGTGAATGCCTCCAGCTGCTGAGCCAAGGCGGCTACATCGGCCGCAGGCTGCTCAAAGGTTTCCGTCACTTCGCCCGAGGTTTCATGGCGACGCACTTTGATTGGGTTGGGGTTTGCTGCGATCGCAACCACCTCCACCCCCCGCTCGGCCACCCGCTGCTTAATGCGGTCCAGCACGACAGCTTTATCCATGGGAGTGTACTGGTCCTGCTTATTCAGCACCACCAACACCTGATGACCTTCAGAAATTAGCGTTTCCAGTCGTTTTAACTCAGACGCTGTCATATCGCCTGCAATCAGCAGCAGCACCAAGTCAGCATCTTGGGTGGCCTCGCCAAAGGTAATCAGGGGTGGAGCAGAGGGCTCGGCTATTTGTAAATGCTTGAGCAGGGTTGTCTTACCCGTCGCTTTATTGCCTGTAATCGCAACGGTTAGACGAGTGCGCTCCAGACTGTCGAGCAGCACATCGTGTTCGGTGCGGTAAATTTCTGCTTGGGCGGCTGACTGACTGTCTTCAGTTAGTAACTGATCAATCAGCTGGTCGACACGTCCCAGGGCCTGGTCAATCGTCTCGCGTTGAACCATTACCTGTTGGGGAATCGTGGGAACGGCAATCCGCTGACTCTGTTGACGAAACCACCATAGACCGAAACCTAGTGAGATCACACCCAGCACAAGCGACCCATCCATGGGCACATGATGCACCACATCCAATAGCCACAGGCTGGCGCTTAACCCCAAACCACCAACCAGAATAGGACGCTTGATTGCGATATCCATAGTTCCTAGACCCACGAGTTTCTTCCACTCCATTCTATAAAGCGGGGGGTAGACAAGTAGGGGGAAAACCCAACAGAATTAACATAGGCCTTAAAGATCAGCCAATTTGCGGTGTTGCTTTCACTATACGGCGAGGAGAGCAACACCACATGACATCCCGTCCCAACAGCTCAGAACAGTAAGCAGGAATGCTATAACTTCAGATACAGACGTTTTATAAATTTTCTCCCATGGCTGATGAGTCTGTCCTACAACAAGGGTCGCTACTCGGCCGCTTAATGCTCGACTATGACACCACCAATGAGCTGGGATTAGTAGACAGTCTACTGGTAAATTTAGCCCAGGGCCAAGTGGTAGGACTGGTGGGCAAAGGCCCCCTGTGGCAGCGGCAACGACCGATCTACAGCTGGAGCCAAGTCGCCAACATTGGCCAAGATAGTATTGTTCTACGCGGCCAAGGGACAGCAACACCCTCCACTGCAGCCCAGCCCATGGTGGGGTTAGAAGTATGGACGGACACGGGCAACTGCGTCGGCCAAATTGTGGACTATCGGTTTGAACGCCAGGGTACAGTGGTGAAATATCTATTTACCCAGCCCCACCAACCCGGATTGTACGGCTTAGCTCCCGATGCCATTATTAGTGCTGGACGAAAACGAATTATGGTGTCGGCTCCATCCGTTGAGCAGGCAGAATATTTTACCGATGAAGCCATCCCCCTAGACCCACAAGACTGGCAAACCACAGCCCAAGCCCTAGCCGAGCAGGTACAACAGCGCACCCAAGGGCTATCAAACTACGCCCAGGAAAAGTGGCTCACCGAGGATCTCAATCAGCAGATCCAGGATAAGACTCGGCAGATCCAGGACAAGACCCAGGGATTACGAACCCAGCTCAACCAACAGGTCTCCAAAGCCAAAAAGCGACTCAGCCCACTAAATAAAGCATTGGAAAATACCCTAGGAAATACCCTCGACCAATTTAGCCCCCCAACCAATACCCCTGCCATCGATGTAGATTCTTTTGAAGTATGGGAAGACGACGATTAGAGGTTGGTCGGCCGAAGAGATATCCATAGCTGCTTTAGTAGACCAGCCTTAGGCAATTGCACAATAAGTAGGTTATCCAAATTAGGCTTCAGACTCCGAGGCCCCCTTCCATCCCCCAATACTGGGGGAGACTAGACTAAAAGCCCCCAAGATTAGGGGTTTGGGGGCACATTCGATGAAGTCAAACTCCTGATCTTCCATCTTATAAATGATTAGACCAACCTACTTACATTCAATTACCAAAGCCATGACATGGAGCACATTGTTCAACTGAGTAGAACAAGCCAAATAAGAGCTGGCGTAGCTACCCCTCGGATGAAACAGCTGCCCCAGAAGACGGCAAAGAAGACGGCGTCACGGTAGCATTGCGCCCCGTAACGTCATCTAAAATCCTCTCCAGGCAGCGCGCTGCACCCTCGTCAGAGAAGTGTTTCTGAGCATAAGCTTGGGCATTTCGGCCTAGGCGATTTCGCAACTCCGGATCATTCCACAGCAACATAATCGCTTCTTTCAAACTTTCCACACAACCGGGCTTTACCAACAACCCCGTTTCGCCATGCTGAACATAATCACTCATACGGTAGCAGTCACTGACAATCAGAGCCTGCCGCATGTGCATAGCTTCTATTACAGTCACATGACCAGCCGCAGTTACATCAGGCTTAGGCTCTAAAGGTACAACATTGATCCGAGACTCCTGCGCTATTTGATAGCAATCTAGCCTTGAAATACCAAAGGGTGTTTTCACTTGTTCCGGAATGGTAATCCCTTCTAGGGCAGAACGCCCTGCCGCAACAACAGTAGGCAGATTCAATTCCTTCACAGCCTGAAATAGACAAGGGAAGTCTCGATGGGCCGATCCTAGGGCAGCAACAAACGGATTTTCCGTATTTTCTTCGAACCTGGCATCAATACCAGAACAGGGAAACGGCACAAACTCAAATCGGCTTTCGGGAATATTTAACCAATTACTGTATATCTCGATCTCTTGACGACTGTGTACGACAAATCGATCGATTTGTCGTAGGCCACACCGAGCCATCCAAAGACGAATAGGTCCTACCTGATAGTTACCAATATTAAATGTCCAAGCTACAATAGGTTTTTTAGACCTTCTCAACAGCTTCTGCCAACCGATGACAGCTGGCAACTGGGGGAATAACGTAATAACTCCATCTGCATCGCTATTCAAAGCCGCTGCCGCATGATTCCAGTGAAGCAACCACTGTGACGGAGTAGTAAATTTCAGCTTCCTATCGTGCCAGTTGGTAATCGGCGTAGAGCGAGCTATCAATTCAAAGTCGTACTTTTCATTAGAAATATGACTACATAACCAAAGTTTCTTATCAACATGCTCTTGATTAAAGTATGCGGCAATGACTGACCATTTCATCCGTGGACATCCTCTCAATAGTTGTTCAAGCAAGCAAAAAATTAACCTTATAAGCTATATAGACATACACAACAGAATAGTACAATTCGCGAAACTCACTACAATCTTACTACAGCTTTATGGCAATCCTTATGGGCCTTACCCAAACCCTCATCGACTGAATCCACAACATACTTTAAATCCTATTGAATGTAGGTAAGCATTCAGGGGGTCTGAGTTGTGAGAGTTTCAATCAGCAGAGTACCTGCTAGAGTAAGCGGATGAAAGACAAGGCTCTCCCATCGATTCCCGAGGTCAGTAAAGCGGATTGGGAAAAGACA
>NZ_JAYGIG010000056.1:0-18845 GCF_034932105.1 Leptothoe sp. PORK10 BA2
AGACCCACTCTACTTTTGACTAAATTACTGGCTAATAAAACTGAGATGTCTAAAACCCTTGACCCACCTGATTTAGCCGCTTGAGAACGGGGCAGAAGCAAAACAGAAACTTGTCATTGTCCAGTTAATCACAACAAACGGAATTATCTTGCATCTCATCTGCATTCATCCATTCTATTCCTGCCATAGTGACGACTTGATTGCGAGTACAACACTCTTCAAATAAGAAGTCAATCAAATGCTTGAGCACCTCTGAACGAACCCTATACCAAATCCACTGCCGGTCTTTTTCGGAGGCAACAATGCCTACCTGACGCAGCTTGTCGAGATGGTGGGATAAGGTTGCACCGGCAATGCCCAACTCTTTTTGAATTTCCCCAGCAGGTAAACCTTTGGGTAGGCAGATAGCAGTAACCGCACAATCTTTAACCGAGAAGGTTGACCCAGCGCGGCAAAAGTGTCAGCTATGCTTTTGAGAGCGATTTTTGTCATTTCACTTATTTCGATATTTCTAGTATAACCAAAATACAAAGCGTGTCAAGCGCACCGTTATTCCCTGGCTAAGTTCTCTCGCTCTTGAGCGGGTTGAGAATAGTGCGCCAATAGCGTGCAGAACTAAGACAGGATCCACTTACTCAGGCATCTGCTCGCCTCCGATTAGGTCTGCGCTTTTCCATTTCTGGGCATAGCGGGCTTCGGTATCCATTGGTTGCGATGCTCCGCGCGGCTATGCCTAGGCAACCTCCACTCCTTGTGATCCCCATCACCAAAATTCCTCAGCCAAACTCAGAAACCCCTTAAGCAACCCTCAGGTAACCGTCAGATGACGTTCAGGTAGCCCCGGCATTCTAGTAATCAATGAAGCAAATAAACACACTTCACCGATTCACCAAGGAGCTTTAACCATGAAACGCACTATCCTTTCCGCCTTAACCGTCCTCGTTGCTTCCGCCGCTTTGGCCCCCATCGCCTCTGCCGTTGAGCCCGCTAGCTTCAATATTCAGTCCACTCGCCTCGAAGAACTAGACGCCCGCACCAAGAACGACGTCCACAAACTACGCATCGAGCACCTAAACACTCAGACCAAAGCCATCGAAGATATCCAAGCTACTCGGCTAGAGGCCCTAGACACCCGCACTAAGGCTGTCGAGAATATCCAGGCTGAGCGCCTAAACGCCCTGGATGCTCGCACCAAAGCAGTTGATAACATCCAAGCTGAGCGCCTAAACGCCCTGGATGCTCGGACTAAGAACGACGTTCACAAGCTACGGATTGAGCACCTGAACACCCAGACCAAAGCCGTTGAAGATATTCAGGCTGAGCGGTTGAATGCACTGGATGCTCGCACTAAAACTGTAGATAACATCCAAGCAGCTCGCCTCGATGCCCTGGATGCTCGTACTAAGTCCGTCGTCCGCTAATCCCACAGATGCGCCTAAGCTTAACCAAGTTTGGGTGCCCAGTACGTCTCCGGGCGTTGATGAAGCTTCATTCCCTTCATGGAGCACCCTTTTCTCATCCCTAACTCTCATAAAACACACACCCATAGCCCCTACCAATCCGGTGGGGGCTTTTTTTTAAGATTGTTAAGAGAAACTACAACATCCGAATCATCACCAATCAACTGGGAATGATGAGTCCCAGTTTAGTGAAATCGCTAATGCTTTAGGGATTTTGCCACCCAGATGTTTTCAAAACCTGCTCCATGTTTTCAAAGGTTCTACGGATACTACGCATTGTCAGTATCCTCACAACAATATCAGACCCATCTAGTCGTCCATCAGGCTGACCTTTAAAAAGACCGTTACTGAATCTAAAGCAGAATCAGCAACGTCACAACAAATAACGGGAAACTTCAACCATGTCTATCACTACGCAGCAAAGCTTAACAACCCAGTTCAAGACGGTGATTCGGGACTATAGCCCCACTGATATCTTGATCGCTCTAGATGCGGCCATCAAAGGTCGTTCTGAGTACTCAAAAGTAGCTAATAGCATCTGCGATATATTGATGGACTTGGAGAGCCCCAAAGCTCAAAAGTGGCGCGATCGCATCCTCTTACGAGACACCGCCTTCTAACCACGCCCTCTCGGCCCTTAGAGGAGAACCTAAGGGCCGGGCTTGTTGTAGTACTCATCATCCACCAACGTTAGCTAAACCACGTCCAAGTTGAAACCTTGAGTTCCCCCACCAGAAAAACTACAGCCCTGGACGTGGACAAGATTTAACTACGCCGAATCAGATCTAACCCGCAAATACCGGCAAACCCAGCAAAGAAATACACCGCAAATTGTCCTGGATGGGAATCGATCAACGGCTCGGACGAACCAATCAAGCGCCCCGAATAGCCACTGGTTGTCAACACTAAGGCAAAAGCAACAAGAAATAGCCCCACCCCTTTGGCGACCCGATGTCGTCTCACGTCGGCATAGGTCGGGGACAGGGATGCCTGTTGTATTGTCTGGTCTCGCTGTTTTAACTGTTTACCATTCATGGGCCTACTCCTTAGATGCCATCGTAATCAGTCCCACACCGCCCCCCATCAGTAGTGCCGCCACCCCTGATACCTCTCGATTTGGAATCAGACTGATGGCGGTAAATAGTAAACCAATCCCAAACATAACGCTGCCTAGGATCGCGATCATACGGTCAGAGAGGTTCATGGTAGTCAGCACCCGGCAGGGTCAGAGGTTTAAAAGAGGTCTAAGATTCAGAGGTCTAAAAACGGGATCAACTTAAGCTGGAAAATCCTGGCTAGGTGGGGAATCAGGGGCCAGAAGCCAGAAGCCAGTGAGGCCCTGATTCCTGAATCCTGACTTCGGAATACTATCCTGGGGAAAACGTTCCGCTTTGAGTTGGTACCCCTAAAACCAATTGTAGAGGCGTAACCGTTTTTTACGGGAGTTCGCGTAATCCAGGAGTTCGCTTAAATTTCGCTTAAATAGTGCAGTACGCTATGGCTGAGAGTTTTACGCCATGCTATGACCGTACCCGATCGCACCGATCAACTCCAAACATTGCGCGATGGCCTGCGCCCTGGCCAACAGCGCTTGGCGGACTGGCGCGGAGGTCCGCTGGCGGTATCGGCCGTGCCGGGGTCTGGCAAATCCACGGGGATGGCGGCGGGGGCTGCGATCGCAATTGCCCATTTCCAACTCCATGGCCGGAAGCAGCTCGTCCTCGTCACCTTTACCCGCTCCGCCGCCGCCAACCTCAAGGCCAAAGTGCGTCAACACCTGAAGCACCTCCAACTCCCCTACAACAGCTTTATCGTCCAAACACTCCATGGGTTAGCCCTCAACATCGCCACCCATAACCCGGAAGTGTCCGGCATCAGCCTCGACACCACTACCCTGGTCTCCCCCAACCAAAGCAACCGCCTCATCCGCACCGCCGTGGAAGCCTGGACCCACGCCGCCCCAGAGCTATACCACCGACTGATCGAAGGCCAAAGCTTTGACGGCGAAGAAACCGAACGGCAACGCCGCCAGTCAGTGCTGCGCACCGAAGTGTTACCGGCCCTGGCCTATACCGCCATCCACGAAGCCAAAAGTTCAGGCTTGCAACCCGCTGACCTCAGTCGCATCGGCCAACAGGCTCCCCCCAATGCCTATCAACTGCTCAATGTCGCCGCTGGACTCTACGAGCAGTATCAAATTCTCCTCAGCCAGCGCGGACTGATTGACTACGATGACATGATCTTGGCAGCCCTAAAGGCCCTGGACGATCCAGACATCTGCCGCCGTTGGCAAACCCAAATCTTTGCGGTGTTTGAAGATGAAGCCCAAGATTCCTCGCCCTTACAAACCCAATTGCTGGAAAAGTTGGCGGCTCACCCTCGGTCTATGCCTCCGGGAGAGACAGAACTTGCCCTCCCCCCAGAGGATAGGAGCAATCTCGTCCGGGTCGGGGACCCCAACCAGGCGATCAACTCCACCTTCACCCCCGCCGATCCGGTCTTCTTTAACCAGTTTTGTGATGCCAATCGGCCCGACCGCCTAGCCACCATCGACCAGGCCGGACGCAGTACCCAGAAAATCATGACGGCGGCCAACTACGTCTTGCAATGGGTCAACCAGCAGTTCCCGCAGGACGCCCCGCCATTTCGACCCCAGGCAATTGTGGCCGTATCCCCGGATGACCCCCAGCCCAATGCCAATCCGACCCCCTGGGGCCAAGGAGTGGAACTGATGAAGCCGACCGATATCAACGCATCGGTGAAACAGCTGGCGGTGCGGGTGCAGACCTTAATGGACGACTGGAAACAGGCAAAAGAGCACCCCGAGGAGGGGACCCCCTCTTCGATGGGCATGCCGTCCCCTCCCACCTTGGCCGTACTAGTCAGGGAAAACCGTCAGGGCCGCTTTATCCGAGAACTGCTAGAAGATCCTGAACGGCTGGGGTTTGACTTTGTCGAGGCCACGGGTTTGCAAATCTATGATGTGGGCAGCCGCGATCGCAACACCCAAGTCCCCCTAGAAATGCTGCGGCTGCTGCAATTTATAGAACGGCCCCATTCCCCCGACTACCTAAAAGGCGCCCTCCGAGTCCTAGTGGACCGTCAGTGCATTCCCACCCAAGACCTCAACCCATTAGCCACCCATCCCGAACAATTTCTCTACCCTGGCCCCCTCGACCCACCCCTCACCACCGAAGCCGCCCTCAGCGCTCGCCGCTATGGCAACAGTCTGCTGCGGGCCCGGTTCAACCTGCCCCCCTATCATCTCATCCCATTCCTGGGCAGCACCCTCAGCTATAACCAGAGTGAACTGGCCACCGCCGACAAGCTGGCCGCCCGCATCGCCCAACAAACCTCAGAGGACAGCAGCCTCAGCACCATGATCGGCGCATTGCAAGAAATCGTCAGCTCCGAACAGTTTGACGCCATCGAAGCAGAAGATGCCGAAGCAAAATACACCCGACCGGGCCAGCTCACCATCATCACCATGCACAAAGCCAAGGGACTGGATTGGGATGCGGTCTTTCTGCCCTTTCTCCATGCCAAACTGATCCCGGGCGAAGCGTGGGTGCCTCCTCAAACAGAATTCCTCAGCCCAGCCTCCCTGCCCCTGTCCCTACCGGACGTCGCCCGGGTCCAAATCCGCGCCTATATCCATGGCCAGATTCAGAATCACGACAGCCCAGAAATTCCTGATCTGCCCACCGCCTGGCACCGGGCCAACGATCTCAAAAAAGCAGAAGAATTTCGCTTGCTATACGTGGCCATGACCCGCGCTAAACGACTGCTATGGATGAGCGCAGCCACCCAGGCCCCCTTTGCCTGGAGCAATCCAGAGAACCTGCAGGAGGCAGAACCCTGCCCCGTTTTACCCGCGCTGGGCCGGTTTATGCGGGAAGAAGGAGCCTAGCAGTTTTAGAATTGAAGGAGTGTTTCACCTCCCAGACATGCACCATGGCTAAAGCTATTTTAAAATTCTCCTCCGAAGACTGCGGCATCTGTCACAAAATGTCCTTCTACGACGCCAAGGTCTCTGAGGAATTGGGTCTGGAATTTGTGGATATCAAAATGCAAGACACGGCCACCTATCGCAAATATCGTCAGGTGCTGCTGACTCAATACCCTGATAAGGCAGATATGGGCTGGCCCACTTACATTATTTGCGAAGAGCCCGAGGGGGAGTTCAAGATTTTAGGGGAGGTCAAAGGCGGTCATCCAAAAGGAGAATTTCGGCAACGGCTCCAGGCAGTGGTCGGGGAGTAGGGCACTGACAAACCCCAAAAAAACAAACCCCAAAAAAACAAGCCCAAAAAAAAGCTGGAGACGACCGCCCCCAGCTTTTGATTAAATGCAACGTTGTTCAACGTGAGAATGGCTTAATAAGCTGTATTCCATAGGCCATAGAAACCCCCAGCCTATTCAAATACAGCCTACCGGAAGCAGCGCTCTAGGTTCTAGAGAACGCCGATGGAAGCCAAACCGATGATGGCACCGATGCCGATTACATGGCCCAGGCTAGTGCAAGCCAGCATTGCGCCATGGCCCATGCCACCGAAAAACTCGGGGGAGGGTAAACCAAGCCCAACGTTCTTGTGCTTGATCCCGTAATTACCGATTGCGATCGCAATCACATTACAAATGATCATAACGAGTGCAACTTTAGGGCTCCACTCAACTGTGCTAGGGGTCACCGCCAATAAAGAAGGTAAGTAAAGCAATTTACCGTCTCCTCTCAGAAATAGTATGGTTTTGAAAACTTGAAGCTCGACTCAGCGCAAACTAAGTACAAACCTTGTAATCATCTTTAATCAACGTGTATTCTCAACGACCACCTCGTTGCAAGACTTTACAATGGCAGCATAAATACTCAGCGTGACTGATCCCCGGCATGGGTGATCTTTTTAGCCTCCAGGGGGAGCATCATCCTATAGACTGCTCCCACCCATCGATTCATCCTCAACCAAAGCAACGACAATCCCTATGGTGCATGGCTTACTCTGGCTACCGCTACTGATCTTTTTCTTTTGGATCACCTGGGCCGGTTGGAACGAATACAAAAAAGTAGAAACCTACAAACAGTGGGCCACCCAGTTCGAACGGGCCAAATACGATATCTATGCCGCCTTGGGCCAGTCTGCAGGCACCCTCACCTGGGGCTTACCCACGCGTCAGGGGATCGTTAATATACAGCGAACTCAGCTCGATCAAGTCTGCGGCGTTGACCTTTTGATCAAGGGCGATACCAACTTTAAGCAGGTAGTCCAAGGCCCAGCCAAGAAAGGAGATGCCGTCCTCCACCTCAGACTTACGGATCAGCAACCCTGCCAAATTCCATTTACTGATGCAGAATTAGCCAAACAGTGGCATCAGTTTTTAACCACAACAGTAACCGCCATGACCCACCAAGAAATTTCCTAACGATTGTCCGGGTTAGGGCTTGGCATTACTGATGTAACTGATATATAGACTGGTATACAGAAACATATTTTTTAGACTCAAGCAAGGGTCAACGGCTCTCCCATGGCAAAATACCTGCCCCATTAGGCATCTGAATGCTTAAATAGACACTTCTAGATACAAAACACTTCTAGAAACACGTCTTACAGACCCCACGGCATATCCCTCTCCTCAGCCACCAGCCTGCTCCCATGCCAGACATTGCCAACACCTCCAAACAAAACCTGACCTCCCGCCGCAGCCAACTCAAGCGCCGTCGCCAACAGCTGTTTTGGCAAAAGCTGTGGCGTCATACCGCCATGTTGGGGCTGGCAGCAGGCTGCATTAGCCTGGCCACATCCAGCCGCTGGCAGATCCAGTCATCGGAGCAGATTAATCTCAGTGGCAATCAGCTGCTCCCAGCCGAAGAAGTCCATGCCCTTCTGGCCATCGACTATCCCCAATCCCTCTTGAAGATCCATCCCCTAGATTTAGAACAGGAGCTGATTACTAAGGGGCCGATTGCCAATGCCATCGTCAGACGGCGACTATTACCCCCCGGCCTCAACGTCCGCATTCAAGAAAGAATTCCGGTGGCCATCTCCCTACCCGATACCGACACGGCCATCACCACCCTAGAGCGGGATCCCCAGAATTTCCCCCAAATGGGTCTGCTCGATGCCAATGGCTACTGGATGCCCTACAACAGCTTTACCCGGCTAGGCTCCCAGGAACCGAAACTGCTGGTCAAGGGAATGCGCCCCGCCTACCAAAAAGATTGGCCAGACATTTACCAAGCCCTCCAAAAAAATCCGGTCGCCATTACCGCTCTGGACTGGAGAGATCCCACAAACCTCATTCTGCATACGGAACTGGGCACCGTGCACATGGGTCCCTACGGACAAAATTTTTCTAAACAGCTCACCACCCTCGACCGAATGCGAAATTTAAACGCGAAGATGGATATTGCAGAAATCGCCTTCATTGACCTGCGTAATCCTGACGATCCCACCCTCGAAATATTGCAAGCAACTAAAACTCAAAATCCCTAAAAAACTCAGGTTAGAATTCGCTCACCGAATCGCCATAAATATTGATAAATAGAGATTTCAGACCTTAGATACTGATACTTAGCGGTTGATTATAACGACCCATTTTTTAGTGTTAATACAAATGATTCGTCTGATTCCTGGAGCAGGATATTCTTAACCGATGAAATTCTTGAATTAATTGGTAAGTTTTATTGGTTTTTGAAGCAGGTTCCCGTATAGTTGACTAGAACATGCGCTAGCCTGTTCGAAATTAATCTTCAAATATCTCTGTAAGGTCTTTGAGAAGCGTGATTCAAGCTTTCTCTGCATAGCTTTGAATATTGACTTGAGTCTGCTATTTTTTCCTATTTACAGACACCTGCCCTGCCAAGTTTGTAATTGCTATATAGTTAGTCCTTACCTTTTATGACAGTCGCGTGGGTTCTGTGGCTGATTGGTCAATAGCTCGCTAATATCTCCTATACACTCGCCCTATGTCTAACTCACCCTCACAAAATTCTCACGGAAATGCGGGCTTGGGACTTAACATATCTGATATGAATAATAATCATCGTAATGAAACTGCATTAGGTAATGCGGCTATGGGAGGTGATATTGTGCCTGGGAGTATGGCGAGGATAAAAGTTATCGGTGTAGGCGGCGGTGGCTGTAATGCAGTCAATCGCATGATCGATAGCGGTGTGGCCGGAATCGAGTTTTGGACCCTCAACACCGATGCCCAGGCTCTGACCAAAGCTGGCAATGCCAATCCACTGCAGCTGGGTCAAAAGCTCACCCGCGGGTTAGGTGCCGGGGGTAACCCAGCCATTGGCCAAAAGGCGGCTGAGGAATCACGGGACGAAATTTCAACCGCCATCGAAGGGGCGGACTTGGTTTTTATCACCGCTGGCATGGGCGGTGGGACCGGCACAGGAGCTGCTCCCGTCGTGGCAGAAGCGGCTAAGGAAGCTGGAGCCCTTACCGTCGGAGTGGTGACTCGGCCCTTTACCTTTGAAGGTCGTCGTCGCACAGCCCAGGCAGAAGAGGGAATCATGGCGCTGCAGGAATGCGTCGATACCTTGATCATCATTCCCAATGACAAATTGCTATCGGTAATTTCAGAGCAAACGCCGGTGCAAGAAGCGTTTCGCTTTGCGGATGATATTCTGCGCCAGGGTGTCCAGGGTATTTCCGACATCATTACCATTTCTGGCTTAGTCAATGTTGACTTTGCAGATGTTCGAGCCGTCATGGCCGATGCAGGCTCTGCCCTCATGGGTATTGGCGTTGGATCTGGCAAGTCTAGGGCCCGTGAGGCAGCCATTGCAGCGATTTCCTCTCCCCTACTGGAGACGTCCATCGACGGAGCTACGGGTGCCGTGCTAAATATCACCGGGGGCGGCGATTTAACGCTGCATGAGGTGAATGCCGCTGCTGAGATTATTTACGAGGCGGTGGATCCTAACGCCAACATCATCTTTGGTGCGGTGATTGATGAGCGCATGCAGGGCGAAGTCCGGATTACGGTCATTGCCACCGGCTTTAATACCATGACTGACTATGGCAGTAGCGGTATGCTGGCATCAGCACCAGTCCCATCGCGCCGGATCGCCCCCCTAGGTCGTTCGTCCTCCATCAGTTCCACCCCATCTGAACTGCCACCGCTAACGCCTGATAGCCGCCCTAGCAGTTCCCCCGATCTGGATATCCCGGATTTCCTGCAGCGGCGACGCCAATCGCGGTAGGTATTGGATTTTTATGGCTCATACTCCACCAGTGGCTCTGACCATTGCTGGATCTGATAGTGGACCTTTATGACTCATACTCCACCAGTGGCTCTGACCATTGCTGGGTCTGATAGTGGTGGCGGAGCCGGTATTCAAGCGGATCTGCGCACTTTTTCATTCCATGCAGTGCATGGCACCAGTGCCCTCACCTGCATTACGGCCCAAAATACCCAAGGTGTCTCCCGGGTGGATGCTCTGGATCCCGCAGCGGTGATCGCCCAAATAGAGGCGGTGGTAGATGACATTGGCATTCAAGCGCTGAAAACAGGCATGCTCCTGAATCAATCCATCATTGCAGCCGTCGCCGACTATCTCCAGGGCTTAAAGCTCAAAGGCTTACAGGATGTGGCCTATGTGATTGATCCGGTGATGGTATCCCGGACGGGTGCTCAGTTGATTGATGATGATGCGATCGCAACCCTGCGCCAGCAGCTGATTCCCCTAGCCACCGTCCTCACCCCCAACCGCTACGAAGCCGAAATCCTCAGTGGTCAGTCCATTAGCACCCTAAAGGATATGGAAACAGCGGCCCAGATCATCCAGGGTTTAGGAGCTAAAGCTGTAATGGTCAAAGGGGGTGGGTTGACCGGCGAGTTACGGGGCGTAGACCTGTGGTACGACGGCACCACCTCCAGCACCCTCATCACCCGCTGCATTGATACCACCGACACCCACGGCACCGGCTGCACCCTCTCCGCCGCCATCGCCGCCAATCTGGCCTTGGGCCATAGTCCCTTAAAAGCAGCCCAGCGGGCCAAGGACTATGTCACCCATGCCTTGGCCCACTCACTGCGCATTGGCAAAGGCCAAGGACCGGTGGGACATTTTTATCCCATGCTTGGGCAGGAAAAGATTTCACCTCTCCCAGAATTGGGTTGGCCTGGATAACTGGTATCTTCTTTGCTGAACATTCCCCAATATCTGCCCTCGAGCCAGGGGTTCAACTCAAAACCATGGCAAAATCATTCTTTCGGCTGAGGCCAGACGCTATCCCAGTCAGGGCATTCTTGATCCACCTCGGGCCCCGTAGGGTGCAACGCACACACGAGCATTTCACCGCCATAGCTCTCACCGTGGTAGTAAGAACATCCAGCACATTTAGGATGGTTTTGCAGCCAAGGCGTCAGGGTTTGATGGACCGGAGCCATCGTTTGCTCACACCAGGTGACCACGGAGCCGACCCATGGATCGAGCTGGGATTCTAAGTTATCCAACGCTTGGGCCAGGGGAGGCGAAATATTCTCTACCACCTGCTCCGCCAGCTCATCCGCCATTTCATCCGCCGCATCTAAAACTGGGCTAATGGCGTCTATGGCCTGACTGGCCAACACATCGAACAGCTGCTCGGTTTGCGCCAGAGTATGATTCACCGCCGCTTGCACATCTTCTTGCAATTGCTTAAACCAATCGTCCATCTACTGGCCCTCTTCATCTTTGAGTCGTTGCAGCTCGGTCTGTAGATCTTCGATTTCTTTCCGCAGGGCATCCGTGGCGGCCTGGTCATCGGGTTCCGTATCTTCAATGATTTCGATTTTGCGGGGGGCCGGATCAGCAGCAGGCTGAGCCGTATCCGCCGCCGCTTGGCTCTGGGCCCGAGCCACCATGTCATTGACCATTTTTTGAGCTTCCTCGGCGGTAATTTCCCCCCGCTCTACCAGCTCATCCACTAGCTTTTGGGCCTGCTGCCGCAAATCGCTAAATCCATCACCGGCTTTTTCAGAGGCATAGGAGGCTAAACCCACACCTAGATAAAATGCTTTTTGCACCAACTGGCCAAAGTCTGCCACGGCCTATACTCCTCTAAACTTATTGGGCGGGCTGATCACCCACATATGTTCTGTTGTAACAGCAGATTGGGACAGTATGTAGCGGGTTGAACTGTCGGATTGCCGTACCTATATGAAGCCCACGGACCTCTGGAACAAAGCCTCTAACACAATAGGCTCCTAAAACAGAGGAGACCCGGAGACTACGCCTATCTCAAGCATCCCGTATTGCTGCTACCTTCCGGTCCTGACAAGATTTGGGCGTTGCGATCGCATAGATCCGAGTCGTTCACTAGCATAGCATCGTTTACCCCGGTCATGTCCATCACGACGACTTGGCGGCATCGCGTAAAAAACCAAGCAAATTACGGAAAAAGCTAGGACTGAGGGATTCACCCTCAGTCTCAGAACCAGGAAACGAAGAGTCAGAGAGTTCAGAGTCAGATACCCCAGCATCAGGCACTCCCAGATTGGGACCCCCTGTTTCAGGGACCCCTGGCTCAGAAACCCCTAAAACAGGGACCCCTGGCTCAGAAACCCCTGGTTCAGAAACCCCTGAAACGGGGACCCTCACGGCTAGGCGCTCCTCCCCAGGCACTTCAGCATCTATCGCCGCTATCTCCGAAGCCCCTAGCATCATCGGCACTTCCTTCGCCAACCCCACGAAAATCAGACAAAATGCAATGCGCTGCACCTGCTCCAGGGACAAACCTAAACGCGTTGCCATTTGCCCCAGGTTAATATTTTCATCCATCAGTCGCCAGACACTCCACTCTGCCTGGTTAATGCGCACATTGGGTTGACCGCGAATCAAACTCACCAGCACCGATTGAGGATGGGGCAATTGCTCCTTAAAGGCTGCCCAATCTTTCAAAATCCGCAGTCCAGGCAAAATCACATCAGTCGCGCCGACACTCAGACCGGTCATTTCCACCTTAGGCAGCAGTGCAGTCTGATCAAATTCACAATATCCATCCGGCAAGTAAAGCAACTCACCGATCTGACCTACAACCTGGGCAGCAAACAATATTTTCAACTGTTTCTTGGTCAAAACGCCCTGGGAACGCAAAAATCGACCGAGGGGCTCATCGATCGGGCAGCGGCGAATTAACCGCTCCATCATCGTCACACTCAAGTATTGACGACGACTGATCAAAGCAGCCAACCCCCGGCTATCGAGCCGAGTGGTAATGGTGACGATGCGGCCCCGGTGCAGCCAAATATAATAATACTTAGGCCGCACTTGGTCAGGCGAGACCAGCCCCTGGATGGAAAGGAGTCCCGTCTTCTTACCATCCTGCAGAAGCTGAAACACCTCTAGCAGCGAACAATCTGAGAAATAACCGTTGACGAACATGCTGCACGGGGGCGACGATACGGCATAACGTTGCGCTATGTTAACAGCATATATTAACCCGATCAGTTAGGTTGCTGAGATAGCCACAGCCACAGCCACAGCCATAGTTCTTAGGGCCAAGGACTGGGCCAGTCTTTGGCCCTAAGAACTATGGCACCTAAGCCAATAGGGGTTGAATCTCCTCCATAGCCCGCTTCACTTCCAGATGCAAAACACCTTTTTTGATCATGGGGGTAGCCAATACCAAAAAGACCGCATCCTCGCCGCAGTTGGTCAAAATACAGTAACCCGCTTTCCCATCAATCACAATTTGTTCGATACTGCCCCGCATCAGTTCACCACTAATGCGTTCTCCTAGGGACAGCAGGGCCGCCGTCATGGCCGATACACTATCTTCATCCATGGGGCCAGGGAGCACAGTGACTAGGGGTAAACCATCGGGCGTCACTAGGGCCGCCCCCTCAATGTCATGGGTGCCACTGACAAAGCGCTGCAGTGTTGCCTGAATTTTCGCCGTATCAATGGCCATAGACTGTCCTAAACTCCAAAATTTATAGCTTGACTCCCATCGGTCAAACCCTTAAGCCCTCATCACCGTACTAGCCTGCCACAGCAGGTGATCCATCAAGTTCGGCGTTCAGGCTTAAACTTATCCAACTTTGGACATGGCTTCAAGGTGACGACCAATGTTGAGCATCGCCAGGCCAAAGTTTTCTTCCACATAGGCAATCCCGTGTTCTTGGCAAAACCCTTTGACGATTGGGCTAGCACTGCGATAGCGACTAACCGAAACCCAGGGGAATAGGTGATGTTCGATCTGGTAATGTAGCCCCCCGAAGTAGTCATCCCACAGGGAGGGTACTAAGACATTCCGTGATGTGATCACCTGTTGCTCAATAAACGACAGATCATGGTCGCTGGGCACACTGGGCATGCCCATGTGGTTGATGGCAAATAGTTTTGCCAGGATGACCCCTGAAAGCATGGTTGAAATTATGTAGTTGGTCAGGGCCATCTGCCAGCCCAGCAAGACGATCGGAAGAATGAGATAGACGCTAAAGTGCAGCGGAATTAGGACGCGTTCGGCTTGGCACCGTTTGGGGTTTGCGATCGCATAAATCCAGCTCAGGCGTTGAAAGTCAAAGTTATGAAACATGGCCAACACCCACAGCAGATAGGATTGGCGACGAATAACCCAGCCCACCCAGGCCGGACGTTCAGCGCAGTCTGCCTCATACAGCTTGAGAAACAACGCATTCATGTCAGGGTCGCGGGTTTCGTCGTTGCAATAGCGATGGTGCAGATCGTGCTTATACTGCCAGTAACGAAAGCTACCCCCCGCAATGAAGGTATGGCCAATGTGGCCTAGGCGGAGGTTAGTGTTTTTATGATCAGAAATGGCATAGTGCCCGGCGTCATGGCTGATGTAGTAAAACTGAATCCCAGAAAGGGTCAGACCAATTAATGCCGCCCAGCGCCAATAGGTTGTAGCACAGAAATAAAGGCCAATGTAGGACAGGATATGGAGCGCGCCATAGAGGATCACTTTGCGGAGGTAGTCAGTGGTGCTGCGCTCGAAAAAGTCCGTTTCCGCAAGACTATTCCGTAGGTCCCGATAGAGTTTTTGGCCAGGATTCAACATATGGATTTGAGGAAAAGAAAGTATATGTAGCAAACGCTTAACATAAGTTAACTTATGTTAAGCGTTTAAGCCCCCCAATATCCGAGGTCCCAGGCTATTGCATGCGGTCAATTGTCCGATACTGAATCGCTTCCGCAATGTGGGCAGACTCCAGACTGTCCAACGCCGCCAGATCCGCAATGGTGCGCGCCACCTTCAAAATCCGGTCCGTGGCCCGAGCCGACAGCCCGAGTTTACGCACCGCCATTTCCAATAAGGTGCGGGACGCATCATCCAGCTGACACCATTGGCGCAGGTGACGACTGTCTAAATCCGCATTGCACTGCAGCTTCGGTTCATCCGCGAACCGAGCCTGGGCCCGCTGACGGGCTCGCTCCACCCGCTGACGCACCGGCTCCGAAGGCTCTCCAGCACTGTGCTGGGTAATTTCCTCCGGCTTTAATCGACTGACCACCACCTGCAGGTCAATGCGATCCATCAATGGCCCCGACAGTTTGGCCCAATATTGCTCTCGCAGCCGCGGAGTACAGGTACAAGGCTGCACCGTATCGCCAAAGAAACCACAAGGACAAGGGTTGGTACTGGCCACCAGGGTAAACTGGGCCGGAAACTCCACCGACTGCCTGGTGCGGGAAATGGTGACATGGCCATCTTCTAAAGGCTGTCGCAAAAACTCCAGGACCTTGCGGTTAAATTCCGTCAGCTCATCCAAAAAGAGAATACCTCGGTGAGCTAAAGAGATCTCCCCTGGCTTTGGAAAACTACCCCCTCCAACAAGGGAGGGTCCGGACGCGGAATGATGGGGACTGCGGAACGGTCGGGTCGTAACCAATGACCCTTTTTCCTTAAGTAGCCCTGCCACGGAATGAATTTGTGTGACCTCCAACGCTTCCTGAAAGTTGAGTGGCGGCAAAATCGTCGATAGTCGACGGGCTAGCATGGTTTTACCGCTGCCAGGTGGCCCCACGAAGATGAGATTATGGCCGCCCGCTGCGGCAATTTCCAAGGCTCGGCGGGCCTGGGCCTGACCCTTTACATCCCGCAGATCGACCCCATGGGGCTGGGCTTTGGCTAGCGCTTCACACCCATCAATCGTTATGGGCAAGCGATCGCCAGGGCCATTGAGAAACTCCACCACCTCTGTAATAGACTCAAAGCCATAGACTGATAGACCAGGCACCACCGCAGCTTCCTGCGCATTGTCCGCTGGCACAATCAACCCTTTAAGACCCAACTCAGGGGCCGCCGCCGCCATGGCCATCACCCCAGCAACCGGGCGCAAACTCCCGTCGAGGGATAATTCACCTAATAGTAAATAGTTGTCTAAACGGTCCTGATTGACCAAGTCTGCCGCGGCCAAAATGCCAATGGCAATGGGCAAGTCATAAATGGGTCCCTCTTTCCGCACATCTGCCGGGGTGAGGTTTACCACCACCTTACGCATGGGAAACGGAAACCCAGCATTTTTCAGCGCCGCCTTCACCCGTTCCCGCGACTCTTGCACAGACGTATCGGGTAACCCAACCACGACCACACCGGGCAACCCCCCGGATAGATCCACCTCCACACCAACTTTTAGGGCATCAATACCTACTAAGGATGCACTCCAGATTCTCGCCAGCATGGTGGACTCCTACATGTTTATGTAGGATGCCCAAGTTATTTAGGAGTTCCACGGCGCGGGCGGGCTAGAAGGTTCCTCAATCCCAGGCAACAATCCATGCCCCTGGCTAGATAGAAAAGCTCTCAATCCCAAGGAAAACCCACACCACTGACAAAGTAGGATGAGGATCACAATCCCAAACTTTGAATTGTGATATCAGCTTATTAAACAGTTAATAAATAAGCATCAATCAGTAAGTCTAGGACTAGCCTTATATAGGTAGGCTTTACAGCGACATAACTATCCCCCATAGGCACATCATATATATCCCCTCTATATCCCCTCGAAATCATGCTAACGACTTCCGACTCCTCTAAAGTCGCTATCACCATCCGCGAAAAACAGATGGCTGATGAGCATATGCAGGATGTGGAACTTTTACTAGAAAACATGTTTAAACGGGAAGAAGCCACTCTCCAACTCGTCCTAGACCGGCTTTACGATATTGGCTCCAATAACCTCATTAATGGTCGAGTCAAACCCCGTCAACTCAACCGGCTCATGAAATGGATTGCCCGCTTAACCAAGCCCGCCTTTCATCACTTTGCCGTGCGCTGGTCCAAGAAAAACTGTCCCAAGCTCATTGCCGACTGGCTTTACAGTCAGGTCCAGTTTCCGCCACCGCCCATGGGCAACTAGCACCCCGAAACACCTCGTCACCGCTTACAATGCAAAGCGCTGTGACCATCCATGCGCCATGAGTGAAGACACGATTTTCAGTAAAATCATCCGCAAAGAAATCCCGGCCAACATCGTCTATGAAGATGACCTGTGCCTAGGTTTTCGAGATATCACCCCCCAAGCCCCCACCCATATCCTGGTCATCCCCAAAAAACCGATACCGAAGCTGGCCGAGGCAGGCACCGAAGATAAGGAACTGCTAGGACATATGTTACTAACTGTAAAGTCAATTGCCGAGCAGGAAGGACTGGGCAACGGCTATCGAGTGGTGATTAATACGGATGAAGATGGCGGCCAAACTGTATTCCACCTCCACATGCACCTCCTAGGGGGGCGTTACCTCCGTTGGCCACCGGGATAAACCAAGACAGGTAGTCACGAGAGTAACCACTCACTATTTACTTAGAAATGTATCAATGTCGGAAGTTTCGTATCCTACCCCTACAAACCACTAAGCATATTTACTAATCTTATAGACGAGTAGCTATCTTACTTCTGCCGTGACATGAGATTTCTCATGGTTGCGGGCCTTCACAATTAGCAACTCTTGTTTATATACATCAATCATCACTATGACTTCTACCTTGCAATCCCGTGATCGGGTAGGCATTTGGGAGCAGTTCTGTCAGTGGATCACTAGCACCGACAACCGCATTTATGTAGGTTGGTTCGGCGTTCTAATGATTCCTACGCTGCTCGCTGCTACAGCTTGCTTTGTCATCGCCTTTATCGCTGCACCTCCCGTCGACATTGACGGTATTCGTGAGCCCGTAGCTGGTTCGTTGCTACTTGGCAATAACATCATCTCCGGTGCAGTCATTCCTTCTTCCAACGCTATCGGTCTTCACTTCTACCCCATCTGGGAAGCTGCTTCCCTCGATGAGTGGTTGTACAACGGTGGCCCTTACCAGCTTTGCATTTTCCACTTCCTCGTTGGCATTTTTGCCTACATGGGTCGCCAGTGGGAGCTGAGCTATCGTTTGGGTATGCGTCCTTGGATCTGTGTTGCTTACTCTGCGCCTTTGGCTGCTGCAACCTCAGTATTCTTGATTTACCCCATCGGTCAGGGTTCTTTCTCTGATGGTATGCCCCTGGGTATTTCCGGTACCTTCAACTTCATGCTTGTATTCCAAGCTGAGCACAACATCCTCATGCACCCCTTCCATATGTTGGGAGTTGCGGGTGTATTTGGTGGTTCCTTGTTCTCCGCTATGCACGGTTCTCTGGTTACCTCTTCCTTGGTTCGTGAGACCACTGAAGTTGAGTCACAGAACTACGGTTACAAGTTTGGCCAAGAAGAAGAGACTTACAACATCGTTGCAGCCCATGGCTACTTCGGTCGTCTGATCTTCCAGTATGCATCCTTTAACAACAGCCGTTCTTTGCACTTCTTCCTGGGTGCATGGCCTGTGGTTTGCATTTGGTTCACTGCCCTGGGCATTAGCACCATGGCGTTCAACTTGAACGGGTTCAACTTTAACCAGTCCATTTTGGATTCCCAAGGTCGCGTCGTAAGTACTTGGGCTGACGTGATTAATCGCGCCAACTTGGGTATGGAAGTAATGCATGAGCGCAACGCTCACAACTTCCCTCTGGACTTGGCTTCTGGTGCTGAAACTCCTGTGGCGTTGACTGCTCCTGCAATCAATGGCTAAGGCATTTTGTTTCGGCTAACTTGTCAGGTTATTGTCTGGCTTGAATATCAGGCTTGAATTAAAAATGGGGTTGCTCTTAGGAGGAACCCCATTTTTGATGGGACCATCGTTTTTGGTTAATGCCCGGCGGGTGGCGGTGGGCAGTGCCCGCCTAGTGCACCGTCAAGACTAAAAATTAGGATTGTTGAGAGTGTTGCGGTAAGCTTTATGCAGCGTACCGGAATCCTATGCAGAAAAAGAATATTGTCCGCCTAACCCCCGATGAGCGTCATCAGTTACAAGCGGTGATCAAAAAGTTGAAGGGCAGCAGCCAAAAAGTGCGTCGCGCTCAGATTCTACTGAAAGCCGATGCCGAGGGTCCTAACTG
>NZ_JAYGIG010000057.1:0-18309 GCF_034932105.1 Leptothoe sp. PORK10 BA2
TAAATGCGTCCGCAAATCGAAATCTGGGGCATTACCAGGCTGTTTCTGTCCACGGCGCTTGGGCTTGGGTGGCGGATCAGTGTTAGGGTCTACTGTGTCGGTAAAGGCATTCAGATGCCGTTCAATTTCAATATCACAGGCCGCCATTTGTTGCTGGTAGATTTCGTAGAGTTGTAGTTCTTGCTGCAAGATAAACAACTGTTCGGCTCGATAGTCGCCCGTTAAAGCGGCGGCAATGTCGTCAGTTGACGCTTTGATTCGTCTATCCTTCATGGCTGCGAGCACCTGTGGATTTCGCTCACCGGCAACAATCGCTCGCAGAATTCGCATCCCAGTGGTGCCAGTAATGTCGCTGATGACCCGGTGGAGTTGCACGTTCATTTCAGTCAGAGCCTTCTGTATCCGCAGCACATGGGTGCTGGCACTTTTGACTAAGTTATCCCGTTGTCGCAGATAGCTGCGCAGGACGCAAATCTGATCTTCTGGCCGAAATGAGCCAGAGAGCAACCCGTAACTGTGTAATTGCTGTAGCCATTGGCAGTCGAGCACATCACTTTTACGACCCGGTACCGTTTTAACGTGATGAGCATTGACCAGATTAACTTCAAAGCCCTGGGTTTCCAGGATTTGAAACAACGGAATCCAATACACACCCGTAGATTCCATCGCGACAGTTTCAATGCCGCACTGCTTCAACCAAGCCGACAAGGCATATAAGTCAGCCGTAAAACAGCCAAAGCTGCGAACACTCTCGGGGGCTCGGCTCGGGGGCACACTCACCCAATGTCTATTCGCGCCGATATCGATACCAGCCGCGTTGAGGTGAATTGTTGGCAGGTTCACGTCGGCGGTTTTCGAGGTTGTCATATTACTTTCCCAAAGACAACAGATAGGGTGTGCTCTGCCTGGGAAAAGCGGATTTATTCATTCTCCTAAACGGGATAGGGAAACCCTTCACCAATGGTTTATTCGCTTGACCCCAGAACCAGGCTGAGATACGGGCACAGAAGCACCACTGTTAAATCGGTCTTAACTGTCAGAGCACCCCCATAGTCTATAACCAGGGACCAAAAGGAGTGGTTTGGGATAGTGTTTCTTTCTGGTTTATCGAACAGTCCCGCTGTTCGTAAAAGGCTGGGATCTTGCACCTCTCTCAATAAGTTAGATTTTTCGCAATAAGCCCAAGTTCAGATCACTGAAATGCTTATTCTGTCGTTAAATTCCAGTCCTTCCCACTACAACGAATTCAAAAATGCCAATAGCTGCTGCCGCTGCTGTTGATCCATCACCATAAACGATTGTTGAGCCGCCTTCGCCTCCCCACCGTGCCAAAGAATTGCCTCCTCCACACTGCGAGCCCGACCATCATGCAAATAGCCGGCATAGGGCAAAACAGTCTGCACCAAACCTAATCCCCACAATGGTGATGTCCGCCACTCCTGACCATCCGCCGCAAAATCAGGTCGATGGTCCGCCAAGCCCTCACCCATATCATGTAACAACAGCTCAGTGTAGGGATGAAACGTCTGGTTCGAAAGGGCTGCGATCGCAGACGGGCCAGTCTTTAGGGTAGACACATGACAGGCCGTACAGTTGGCCGCAGCAAACAGCTTTTCCCCCGCTTGCACATCAGGATGATCTAACAATGTCCGTGCGGGCACCCCCAAACTCTGCACATAAAACGTATTTTCCTGGAGAATCTGCTCACCAATATCTTGCTCTCCATTCGACCCAGGGAACACAGGATTCGTGATGCCCATGTCATTGACATAGGCCGCCGCCGTCTGATGCCGTAGATGGGGCGAATTTGCCTTCAGGCCAAATCGGCCAACCGCTATGGCGTTTGCCTCTGGGTCCCACACCTGGTTAATGCGACCTGAAATCCCATCGCCATTGCTATCATCTGGGTCAGATAATTTCCTTAAGGTCTGTTCAGGAATCTCTTCCAGTAGGCCGGCTCCAAATACGGCGGGCGGCATCCGTAGGGACGTGAGCACATTGTCTGGCATCGGTTTATGCGGATCACGTTGGCTCAGATTGATCTGGGGAAAGCGCAGCTCATAGGCAGTGCCGTCTGGATATTGCCCCGGCTGAGTCTGCCAAGTTAGGGCCACCTTGGCATCAGCTGGTACACCATAGACGGAGCGATCGCGGATCTGATGGCCAATGTTCGGCACCGGAATTCCCTCTTGTTCCGGTGACTGGGGTTCACCGGGTAGACTCACCCGCACCAAGGACTGGCCCAGTTCTGGCATACCTCGACCGTTTTTAATGTGGCAGGCCCCGCAGGAATTGTTGTTAAAGACGGGGCCCAATCCAGGGTTGACCAACGATGGTGCCGTGACAAATACCGCATCAAAGGCCACATCCCCCTCCCTATGTATGTCCATTTCATCGGGTGTGAGCCCTGGGGCGGGCAGACCAAAGGAATGGGAAGAGCGATCATAAAGAGTGGTGATGCCACCAGCTTTTGGGATACTTGGCGTTAAGGCCTGACTGAGGAGGATACTGATTGCGATCGCAACCCCAAACAGCAACCCATAGGTCAGCCAACGGAACGAACGCAATGGAAAAACAGAGGAAGTCACCATATCAAATTCGAATTAGAACTCCCAAGAGAACATCAGCCACCCTACATCAGCCACCCTATAGGGGTAGTCCCCTGGGCCTACCCCTGGCAACAGGTTTTAAATCAGCGGCACCACACTGGATTCAATCGTCTCTTTGACGGTGATGATGGCATCAATAGCCGCCTCAATCTGTCCAACCGCCGCTGGATCTGTCAAACTTTCTTCCAACGGCAAAGGAATAGCGGCCAGTGCCACCTGCGCTTCCTCAAACTGCGTCTTCAGGGTTTCATCCAGGGCCGCATCCTGACCCGCAACATAGGAACTGATACTAGAACTAGCCTGGGTACCAGCCTCTGGATATGCCCCCAAATAACCATTTTCTGCACTTTGCAGGTTGCTTTTCAGATCATTAATGGTTTGGAGGCTAAACCGACTCTCCAAACCCACCGGGTCCTGATCATCAAAGGGAGCCTTTAACTTCTCCTCCCCCACTTCCGTTAAACTGTCTATGATCCCCGTAACAATCTCTTGGGCACCGGCTGCAGTGGTGGGATAGACCGAGTTGCCAGCATCCCCCGCAGTCCCAAACACGTCCTTATAGGCAGGCTGACCAGCAATACCCGACTCCCAGCTAGCTAACAAATCCGCCGCATTATTCTTCAGGTCTTCACCCAAAGCTGCCAAAAACTCTTTTTCTCGGTCGGTAAAGTCCCCCGCTACCTTACTGCCAGTCTCACCAAATAACAAATACTCAATAGCATGCATCCCGCGTTCGGTGTCCTGCAGCTCCGTCACCGACTCCACTGTAATCGGGGTGGAGTCCGCCAAAATTTTCTTCAGATCCGCTTCGTTAACGGGCCAGGAATCCATCACACCGTCAAAACCGAGGGAACCAGCTGGGCCAAAGGCAAAGGTTTCAGTTTGCTCCCAGGCAATCCGAGCACCGGTCCAAGCTGTTTTAACGGCCTCTAGATTCGCCTCGCTGGCATCAATAACAAAGGCTGAGATGGCATCATTGAGCGCTTTGGTTTTGCCCGCATAGATCTTATAGTTTGGCAATACAACCTGACTGGTAAATTCGGCAATCACAGTGCCATCGTCAAAGGTATTCGCCCAGTTAAGATTTTCGCTGGCGGCACCTTCATCGCCTTCGCCGCCTTCGCCACCTTCACCGCCTTCGCCACCTTCGCCACCTTCACCGCCTTCAGGAGCAACCTCAGTTTCGGCAGCAGGATCAGGGACTTCATCCCCTTCACTGCCAGCCCCCGTACAGGCACCCAGAGTAGCCACCATGCCTAGGGCCAGAAAGAGTTCCAGGGGCTTCAATCGCTTTTTCATGACTCACAATAATGAGAGGAAATCTCATTAACTAAGGGCAGTACTGAGCCTATAACTAATAATATTTAATGTCAACTAGCTAGGTTCGTTTTCCCATGGCAACCGCCATAGGTCATTTAGTAGGCCAGGGGGAAATTCCGACAGGACTGCTTAAGCATTTCAAGATCCAAGGTCCATAATTTCCTTGAATCTTGATATTAAAGGCTTTCAGACTCGAAAAATCAACTTAAAAGCAGCTCCTAAATTCAGGTGCGCAGCCGTCATTCGTCTCCATGGCCAATATCTATACTATTGACAACTATTGACAATATTTATAGATATTTAAAGGGCTAGCCTTAGCCCCTACTAACCTTTTCTATGGGAATTATTCGCAGTCATGGGAATTGAGTTGGATCGAGTTTAGGCTTCCCTGCCAATTCCTTTAATGGCAGGGAAGCCTGGACGGTACAATCTCGATCAAGCACCATCACAGCATTACCATTCCAGACCAATGTCCGATCCCTCTCCAGCCAAATCGATTGCTCCCAGTGAACAGGCTTTACAAAAGGTGATGCAACGGGCAAAAGTTTCTAGTCAGCGAGCCCTGGCAGAGAAAGCAAATGTCTCTCGCTGGCAGGTACAGCAGCTGCGCCAGGGCCATATCGATACCATGCGCTTAGCTGTGCTCAAACAACTAGCCATGGCATTGGACTGTTCATTGCCTGAGCTATTACAAGAATTTGACCCAGCCCAGTCTCCCGCTGCCACCACCGCCAACCTAAACACCCCTGATAACAATGCTGACCAAAATGAAGTCACTCTCCTGCGCCAGGAATATGCCCGCCTGGAGCGACGGCTGGAACAACAGAGTCAAACGCTACAGTCCCAATTCCAAATAGAGGCCCTACGGGTTTTAGAATCCTGGCTGACCTACTGGCCCACCGCCGCCAAAGCCGCCACAGACCTCGACGGCTTTGACGCCAAGAAGTTATTGCCCCTAGTAAAACCGATAGAGAACCTGGTAGCCAGTTGGGGGGTGACGGTGATAGGCACCGTCGGCGAACAGCTGGCCTATGATCCACAACACCATCAGCTCGCCAGGGGCATGGCGAATCCTGGCGATGCGGTCCGCATTAGCCATGTGGGCTATCGCCATGGAGAGAATTTACTCCAACGAGCTAAGGTCGCACCGATTAATCCTGCCGGTTGAGCCCGCCGGTTAATCTTTCGGTTAATCTTTAAATGAACATTCGACCGTAATCTGCAAATTGGCCTCGGCGCTACCCTCTGTAATGTAGGGAATGCCCGATGACCCAGCGATCTTGAGGCCAAACACCAGGTTAACCTTATCCACATTGCCACTGCCCAGTTCCCTAAAGGCGTTCAGGACATAGCGCGTGTACTGGGTGATGGTATTTTTCACCGTGGGCAGCTGGCGTTGAAGGCCTGATGAAAGTGCTCCCTTAGAAACCCGGCCAGATTCACCGCTGGGGGGCGTGTCGCCGCCATTGCCGGGAATAGGGTCGGGGACATCACTGCGTTCGGTCGCTTCGATGTAGATAATCGTACCGTCGTCTAGGGTAATGGGCGCTAATTGAGACATGGTAGGTGTCCTGTGTCGAGTAGATGCTTTTCTTTCTATGCCCAGTTTCGAAAACTAACTATCGTTGATACGAATTATGGGTATCAACTTAAGCCAGGAAATCCTGGCTAGGTGGGGAATCAGGGGCCAGAAGCCAGTGAGGCCCTGATTCCTGACTCCTGACTTCTGAATACTATCCTTGGGAAAACGTCCCGCTTTGAGTTGGTACCCCGAATTATGGCCCTGACCCTCGACCAAATTGGGCAAGAGTGCCACCGACACATCTACTGGCATACCTACTATTGAAAATATCTATTATCTAGACGCTATGCACTACGGGATATCCCATATAGTTATTGAAAGCCATGGCTAATTATTTTAGATGGAGCCCAGGATTATCGCTTGTATTAACCATCAGCATATGATTGCTGTACAGGACTAGATTTGCTGGTAAATAAGGGATCTGCCTAATTCATAGGCGAATATAGTTCAGAATGGACTTGACCTATAGGGGTTTGCTAAATAAGAATGAGTTTCAGTGATTGTGATTTCCCCTGGTCAGAGCCGGAGCATTGGCATGTCTTTCTATTCGGATGATGTCTGGAAAACTGAGCTAAATGCCCGAGGCTACCGCTCTACACCCCAGCGTCAAAAGATTCTCAGTATTTTCCAGACCCTGACCCAGGGCAATCATTTGAGTGCGGAGGATCTCCATGGTGTACTCAAAAACGATGGAGAGCGCATTAGTCTTTCGACGGTATATCGAACGCTGCATTTATTGGTGTATATGGGTTTACTCCGGGAGTTAGAATTGGCTGAAGGACATAAGCATTACGAACTGAACCGACCCCTGCGGGATCAGCACCACCACTTGGTGTGTGTACAGTGTGGACAAACCGTGGAGTTTCAGGAAAATAATATTGATCGCATTGGGAAAGGACAGGCAGATAGCTCCGGCTATCATGTGCTGGACTGTCAGCTGATGCTTTATGGCGTGTGCCCCAACTGTCGTTCACGGGGTATATTCCTGACAGATGACTAGTCAGAAAAATTCTTAATAACTTAATACCCTGGATTAGGCCTAGGAGCTGAATCCATCTTTAGCAAAGCATTAGATGCTTTGCTTTTTTATTTATTGATATCTATTCCTATTTGCCTAAAATTCCCCTATACTGATATCGAAGCTTATTGGGTATGACTTTCAATAAGGAAGGTGAGCCAGCCAGGGGTAATCACTATCCATGCATAAGACAGACTTTCTATGCTGCTGGGATCGGTTGGAATCGCTTTTGATTTAGGTATGCCTGTCGGTGGGAGCTATCTCTATTGCTTTAGTCCAGATGGATGAGTGCTTTCTCTTCAGTTACAAGATAAGTGTTAATGTCCTGCCCTATTTTGCATCAATACCAGTCAACAGCCCGTTATTGCATTGTCGTTTTAATCAGTAATCTCTATGTCTCGATATCCTGCTGCCCTATGGTTAACGGTTAGTCCCTCTCTCAAGAAGTTTGATCAACGGTTGTTGTCTAATTTGTCCAAACGCATATTGGTAGCCCGTTGGGAATACATACAAACCGTCGATGAACCCTGCTGTTTGGAGGTGGTTATTCGTTTGCTGCATGACTATTTGCAGGGATGCGATGGCCTGGAACCTGTGCATCTTGTGGGCCATGGTTTAAGTGGCATTGTTGGGTGGCTATATGCCCAGCGTTACCCCCAGTATGTGAGGTCATTAACCCTGTTGTCAGTGGGGGTTAATCCGGCAGTGAACTGGCATGCCCATTATTATGCCCTGCGTCAGTTATTGCCCTGCAGTCGTGAAATTGTGTTGGCTCAAATGGTGCGAATGTTATTTGGGTCTCGCAGTTGTGACATTACTCGTGCCCTCGTTCAGGTACTGGCGCAAGACTTGGATGCTGGATTCGCCCTCCATTCGCTGGTGAATTGTCAAGCAATTAAAGGGGCGAAAATTCAGCCACCATTACTGGTGTGCCAGGGAGGCCATGATGCCTTAGTGGATTCTGCCGAGCGTTGGCAACCATTGCTCAAGTCCGGTGATCGGGTCTGGACTTGTCCTAATAGCCATCATTTCTTTCACTTTGATTACCCCCGTCTAGTGGAGGCCAAGCTTTTAAACTATTGGCAACAGGTAGAGCAGCTAGAGACAACACCCGATCAAACCACTGCTATTCCCGCTGTGCTTAACCATCAGTCAAGTTCAATGTTGTAAACACGACACCACTATGTCTTCATCTCAGCCCTGTCGGTTTAAACGTCGCGATCGCATCTCCATCGATACCTGCACCCTTTGGCAAGTGAACGCTGGCCTAGTGCGCACCATTACCTGGAACGAAGAGGGAGAAGTAGTACCCCTGGGGCTGTGGAGTCCTGGCAATGTGATCGGTGTACCCATTAGCCAGGTGGAGCCCTGTGAATTGCAATGTCTGAGCGCGGTGGAGTTATCTCGACTGCCCTTGGACTATCCCCTCACCACCGATATGCTACTGAAACACACGGCCCAGGTGAATCGATTGTTGCAAATTATGCACTGCCGTCAAGTCCAAAATCGGCTGCTGCAGTTCACCTGTTGGCTAGCGGAGAACTTTGGCCAACCCACCAGCCATGGCCGTCTGATCACCGTCCGGCTCACCCACCAAGAAATAGCAGAGACCATTGGCGTGTCGAGGGTGACCATTACTCGCTTTATTAGACAGCTAGAGGAAGCAGGGCTGATGCGCTGGTCTGGCCAAGAACGATTTATCAGCAACCAAGCCCTAAAAAGTCACCATAGAGAATTGATGATCGCCTAAATGCGATTGATCACACCAGCGGTCCGACACGCGTTATGGCCTGTGCTGAAAATTTTCAGCACAGGCTTTCTTACAAAAATTCCTATCACTGAATCCCCCACAGTCCCGATAAGTAGGTCCATGGCATCAGGTTTTCTATGGAATAGATGGAAATTAGCTATTAACTACCTGCCCGATCAAACTGCTTTAATCGAATTTATAACTATTTGCATGACGCTTAACTGACTGCAGATAGAACGAAAACCCTTATTCAAAAGGCATTCTAGTCAAAATACAGGGATGCTATGCTGAAAAATATGATTTATTTTATTAGCTATTGATGTCAATAAGCTTCTATGGCATAATCCTGAGGAGTCTGTAATATTACCGAGAACTAAATTCAATAATCTTGGCAGCTTTAGGTGGATATGATCTTATGGATAAACGATGGTGGGATTGTGAACCATCGCATTTACTCCATAGCATTCAGAGATTTGTATTTTTGACTATCCCCATGACATAGCAGGTTAAACCCCATTTCCCTGCATGAATCTGGCGGAGGCTTGAGTGATCAAAAATGCAAATCAGTCCTAATAGTTCTATGGAAAATTGTGGCTTTGTTCGACGGTAATCAACCAAGAAGGATCGGAATCTATGAAATTTTCAACGCGCTCGTTCTCGAGACGTTCTCTTTTGCTGGGTGGTGCTGGTGCAACAGCAGCATTTGCCACCACCCAGGTACTACGCCCCCAGCAGGCGATGGCCCAAACGGGTGAGATAAACCTATATTCGTCTCGGCACTACAACACCGATGACGCACTCTATGAACAGTTTACTGAGCGTACAGGTATTCGCGTAAATCTGTTGGAAGGCAATGCCGATGAGCTCCTAGAACGGATCAAAACAGAAGGGGATAGCAGTCCGGCGGATGTGTTTATGACCGTCGATGCCGGTCGCCTTTGGCGGGCAGATCAAGCGGGCCTTTTTACGCCAGTGTCTTCTAGCATTCTAGAAGAGCGTATTCCTGAGAGTCTTCGTCATCCTGAGGGGCACTGGTTTGGCTTTAGCAAACGGGCTCGGGTCATTATGTACAACAAGGATCTTGTCAATCCGTCTGAGCTGTCCACCTATGAAGCACTGGCAGATTCCCGTTGGCGGGGTAAGGTTCTAACTCGTTCCTCGACTGATATCTATAGTCAGTCTTTGACGGCCTCCATGATTGCGGCCCATGGTGCGGCTGAAGCAGAGAGCTGGGCAAAGGGAGTGGTAGCCAATTTTGCCCGTAATCCTGAA
The DNA here is from genome assembly GCF_034932105.1 of Leptothoe sp. PORK10 BA2. NCBI lineage: Bacteria > Bacillati > Cyanobacteriota > Cyanophyceae > Nodosilineales > Cymatolegaceae > Leptothoe > Leptothoe sp. PORK10 BA2. The sequence continues at coordinate 9,552 of NZ_JAYGIG010000057.1, forward strand.
GGGAACGACCGGGCGCAGATTGAAGCGGCGGCATCGGGGTTAGGGACGTTAGCAATTGCTAATACCTATTACTTACCCCGCTACGCTAAGGATGAGGATCCAGCCAAGCGGGCCGTTTTTGACAAGATTAGCGTCTTCTTTCCCAACCAAGGTGATCGGGGGACCCATATCAACATCAGCGGCGGTGGTGTGATTAAGTCTGCCCCCAACAAAGACAACGCCATCCAGTTCCTGGAGTATCTCTCCAGTTTTACTGCTCAAGTATTTTTTGCCCAGGGCAATAATGAGTATCCGGTTGTTGACGGTATTCCGGTTGATCCTGTGGTGGGTGCATTTGGTACCTTTGATGCCGATACCCTGAATGTAAGTCTCCTCGGAGAAAACCAAGCTGAAGCGGTACGCATCATGGACCGTGCTGGCTGGACGTAGGGCCCCTGAGAGCAGTTTGGCAAGAATCCGGAATAGGGTTTCTGCGTTGAACCAGCGCCCCATTATGTCACAAGGCATAATGGGGCGCTATGCCGTTTCTGCTAATTATTAGTCTCTAATGCGGCTAGTTCTGCCTGGGTTATCACATGGGGAGTAATGATATAAATTGCGGCTTTTAAACCATCCCCAAACACATTGAGATATTTCACCCCAGCCTGTGGGTCATTAGGCAAGCGCATTTCATAAATTCTATGATTGCGCACATCGGAATCGTCATTCCCATCATAGGGGGTTAGCTCGTATCCTTGTGCCTCTAAACTCTTACTAAGGTTATCGAGGACATTTGTATAGTTTTCTCCCTCAGTCCGACGACAGTTTTCTAAACCATAACAACCTGATAGAGATCCGGCTATGTGGGGGAAGTCGCTGCTAAATTGGACCGCGAGCCCCTTTTCGGGTGCTGGGTTTTCAGGGTCGGGTTCCGTCTGCTCTGGGGGCTGCTCTGGTTGGGGGACCGCTGGGTCTGACTCATCCTCCCGCTGCTCCGACTCTGCTAAATCTGCTAATACTTCGTCAGGTAAATTCTCAGGTACTTGGGTGAGAGGAGCGGACGGTGGCTGCGCTATTGCTGGTAGCGGCGGAGCGATGGGAGAAACGTTCTCAGACTTTGGTTTAGTGACAATGGGTAGAGTCGTTAGTGCGATCGCACCACTCTCTTCCACCCTATTCTCTAGTTCTGGCTCCGGCTCCACCGGACTGAACCCTCCCTGGGGCATAGGCAGTAGCAGCAGGCCCCCATGTAACGCCAAGGATAGACCTATCAATACCCTCAGACCGGGTTTACGATGCCCGGCTAGAGAAGACTGAACCGCAGTGGCAGGACGAGCTGACGCAGAAAATTCAACTGACATCGGAGGTCGATCTAAGGTAGAAGATTTAACCGATGCAGACGATTTATCCAGCATCGTTTTGCTGGAAATGCTGGGCAATTAGCTCCGCCACCTGGCCCGGTTTAACCTTGGTGTATCGCTGTTTGTGGGGCATTACCACCAGATTGGGTCCCGCCCCACACTTATCCATACAGCCCGTCAGCTGGATCCCTACCGTATCGGTCAGCCCATGGTTGGCCAAGGCGGCTTCCACTTCACGACATACCTGGGCCGCTCCCCGTTTTCGACAAGTGGATTTTTGACAAATTAAAATCTTGGGGGGTTTACCGTTAGCCTTGGTGGGTTTTCCCTGGGGTACATCGTTGGTTTGCGTAGTCACCAACTCCCGTGGCTTTATTTTGACGACTTCCCTGGCCTTAAACTTGGGTTCACCGGTGACCTGATCAGTGGACTGTTTCCCCACCACTCGGATCGAATCACCCACCTGTAGATAGCCAAACAGCATCACCTGCACCGACTTGGAGAGCTTAATTCTGTGCCGCCCATGGAGATCGGCCAGGCTCAAATATTTGAAAGGGGATTTGTCACCGGCCATAAACCCTTCGAACTGGCCTTCCAGGCAGAATGATTGCTTATCTTTAGCCATATCCGTCAGCGTCGCTTATCAACGCTAGTCTAACTCAGATCCCCATGCTTATTGCGATTAGTTCCTCTAAAATTAGGTCAAGTAAATCCGAGACCCAATCCTATTAGAAAAGCCTATTGAATTCTGATATGGCTAACCGTAGTGCCTGAAACTTATCAAAATCCTTGTGAAACAAGGCTTATGGTGCTCCATAGACCATGGATAACGCAGCGAGATTGAACTGAACTATGAAAAGGACTCCAGACTTCTTGACATCTATTTTCATTTAATGTTCAATTAGACTTGAGAATACATTTCAAATGGAAGCCATTAAAAAACCTCCCATAAGGGAGGCTGCTCCTTAAGAGCGGGCTTTAGTTGAGTTGTTTCTCAACTAAAGTCCATTAATTGTTTATAACCACTAGGGTGTCATTGGCCAAGAAGTGATTGAGGTGATAGGCGCGTTCTTCTGTCTTTAGCAGGATTGTTTCATACAAATAGCGGGTGGCACGATCCCCTAGGCTTTCTGCCTGGGCAGCCTGACGACGTAAAACAGCAATGATTGCCTGTTCCCCTGCCAGGTCATTTTCAATCATCTGGCGGCAGCGATAGATGCCATCGGGTTCTGGGGTAAAGCAGCACAGCTCGGCTAATTTGCTAAAGCTAGCTACGGGAACTCCACCCAGACCATCTAAACGCTCACCGATATCGTGGACATGGCCTTTTACCTGGTCATAGCTTTCTTCAAAGTAGTTATGGATCTGGTAAAACTCAGCCCCTTCGACAACAAAGTGATGCTTTTGGTACTGAATGTACATGGCTTGGAAACTGGCGAGAAGAATATTGAGTCCTTCGCAGATCGGTGTTGTGATCGATGTTTCTAGTGCGATCGCATTTTCCGTAACCTCACCAAAGGGAGTAACTAATGTAGATGAGTTGATCATGGTATGACTCCAAGCAGAAGGTGTGACCGTTAGCAGTTGTTTATGCTGACCATGGTAACTCAATAAAACCGGCCAAAACCTTGACAAATAAGACTTCCAGGCATCTTTACCTGATATAAGTTCGCAATAGTCATGGTGTCCATTGTTACCTGGGTTGCCCCCGTGACCATGTCATGGCATAGCTTTTGTCAATGGCCAGCTTTTAGTGATTTTTTTGACTGATGCAAGTAGCTTCTAGGTATTTTTTTAGCGCATTAGTAATTTATAACAATTTACAAAAATATATCAGATTCACTTATCTATAACCTAAAAAAGATTTTCATTTAGTGAACGGACTAAAACCACCTAATACACCAGGGTATTTGATAAATAGACGTTTCCATCCATCTTTGTTTTTATTTATGCTGTTGTTGAAAATAGCTTTTAGGAGTCTTCTCATCAGTCGCGCTTAATGACCGTTTAGGCTCTCAAATATCTCTTCTGCCGATCGTATCCGTGAGAACTACTGAATAAAGGTATGGTTACAATTAATTGCTGCAACCGATGGGAAGCCTATTTTCGGTTGCAAGATCTGGGAATTGCCTGTGAATGTAAAACTCATCAACCCCTCAAGGTCAACGTTACATCGGCCAATGATGCCATTCAAGTCTGGTGCATTACCCATCGCTTAGCTCAGTCACGACAAGATCTTGCCCATTGGCTAGAAGACTGTTTAGCTCTGGTTTAGACAAAATTAAACCGATACAATCCAATCTCCTCTCTATGGATGGCCGTGGCCATCCTTTTTTAATGAAATTTATTCCTAATAATATTGACAGCAGTAGTTTGTCCATAGGGGTACTAACTCAAAGCGGGACGTTTTCCCAAGGATAGTATTCAGAAGTCAGAAGTCAGAAGTCAGGAATCAGGGCCTCACTGACTTCTGGCTTCTGGCTCCGGATTCCCCACCCAGTCAGGATTTTTCGGCTTAAGTTGATACCCGCCCAGAGTATTGGAAGTTGACTAAAATCAATCCAAACACCTAGGAATAATGGTATTAGACTCATCCTAAAAATGTTGCACAGATCACTACTATTAAGAATAGATCTCATTAGTTGCCAAAAATATCGACCCTAGGGCAAACTTGTTTCAGTCATTGAGAATTATCTGTGTCCTCAATTGTTTTTAAATAGTTATCGGAGACATCATCACTATGCAATCCTACGGTGGATCAAGTCCTACCTATGATTGGTGGGCGGGTAACTCCCGTTTTGCCGAGAAGTCTGGACTGTTCATTGCGGCCCATGTGGCCCAAGCAGCCCTAATTACCTTTTGGGCCGGGGCCTTTACCCTGTTTGAATTATCTACATTTGATGCTTCATTGCCCATGGGGGAACAGGGGCTAATTCTGTTGCCCCATTTAGCCACCCTTGGATTTGGCGTTAGCGATGGCGTGCTGGTGGATACCTATCCAGCGTTTGTCGTTGGTGTTGTGCACCTGGTTTCTTCAGCTGTTTTGGCAGCTGGTGCCTTATTCCATCTGGTTAAGGGTGAAGAGGATCTAAGGAATGCCTCAGGTAGAGCCCAGAAGTTTCACTTTGACTGGGAAGATCCCAAAAAACTAGGTTTTATTTTGGGGCATCATCTTCTCTTTCTCGGCATAGGCGCTATCGTGTTGGTACTATGGGCAACCAAATGGCATGGTCTTTATGACCCTGCTTTGGGGGAGGTGCGGCTGATTACCAACCCCACATTAGATATCGCCACTATCTACGGTTATCAAACTCATTTCGCGAGTGTTGATAGCTTAGAAGACCTGGTAGGTGGTCATGCCTTTATTGGCAGTCTACTAATTTTGGGTGGAGTTTGGCATATTGCTGTTCCCCCGCTTAAATGGGCTAAGAATGTATTATCCTTTTCTGGTGAAGCTATTCTTTCTTACTCCTTGGGTGGCATTGCCTTAGCCGCCTTCGTTGCTGCCTACTTCTGTGCGGTGAATACTTTGGCTTATCCGGTCGAGTTTTATGGGCCGATTCTAGAAACCAAGTTAGGAATCTCTCCCTACTTTGTCGACACCATTCGATTGCCATTAGAAGCCCATACAGCCCGCTGCTGGCTGGCAAATACCCATTTCTTCCTGGGTTTCTTCTTTTTGCAAGGGCATCTATGGCACGCCCTGCGCTCCATGGGCTTTGACTTTAAACGGGTGAATAAAGCCCTAGATAGCATCGCCCAGGCGTAGATGATTTAGATTATTTCGGCATTGCTGACGCTAAATCAGCAACAGCCCAAATTCAACGTTGCTCCAGGACCGGTTTCCGGTTCTCCTCTCTCAACTTGGCCTTTACCTGACGGTATGGGCCTTTTTTTTGAAAAGTGTTGAAAACTGTTTAACTCTGGTTTAAACCATAGGGGTAGACTGGGTTGATCCAGTGTCCGCCCTAAAGCCTGAAACAACATGGTTCATCATACTCTCCGTTACGATTTGGTCGTTTTTGGCGCAACGGGATTTGTTGGTCGTATTCTCTGTGAGTATTTGGTCAAGCAGGTTGGGGTAAATGGTTCTGTTAAGTGGGCGATCGCAGGTCGTTCCCAGGCTAAATTAAACGCCCTCATGTCTACTTTAGGGGCCAGCAACTTACCTCAGATTATTGCAGACGTTTCTGATCAGGCTAGCCTGCGGGATCTGTGCGCCCAAACCCAAGTTGTTATTTCTACCGTTGGGCCCTATGCCCTATATGGGGAACCGCTGGTTAAGGTCTGTGCAGAGACGGGGACCGACTATTGCGATCTGACTGGGGAACCCCAGTGGATCCGCCGGATGATTCAGCAGTATAGTGCCACTGCTGAGCAGTCTGGGGCGAGGCTGATCCATTGCTGTGGGTTTGACTCGATTCCCTCTGACCTGGGGGTTTATTATTTGCAGCAGCAGGCAAAACAACGGTTTGGGAGTGTTTGCGATCGCATCAAAATGCGCGTAAAAGCAGCTCAAGGTGGCGTCTCGGGAGGAACCGCTGCCAGCGGCATTAATTTACTAAAAGAGGCCAATGCGGATCCTACCCTGCGCCAGGAGCTGGACAATCCTTATTCCCTTTGCCCAGATAGCAGTCAGTCTTTAGAGCATTTCCCAACGCTGGTGCCCGTGCAATACGATCAGGATTTTCAAGGGTGGGTATCCCCATTTGTGATGGCGGCCATTAATACCCGCATCGTGCTGCGATCAAATGCCTTACTGGATTATGCCTATGGCCAACAGTTTCAGTATGATGAAGCGGTATTGACCGGACCTAAAGCCACTGGCTGGCTGGCAGCCCAAGGGCTGGCCCTTGGGCTGGGTGCGATCGCGACGTCCATGGCCTTCCCACCCACCCGTTGGCTGCTGGAACATACGCTCATTCCTAAACCAGGGGCAGGGCCAAGTCAGGCCACCCAGGAACAAGGGTTTTATGATTTGCGATTCTGGGGGATGACCCCTGAAGGACAAACTATTCAGGTTAAGGTGACGGGCGATCTCGATCCGGGCTATGGTTCCACAGCTAAGATGTTGGGCCAAGCCGGACTATGTTTGGCAGAGGATTTTCCCCCGTCTGCCAAAGCGGGGGGATTTTGGACCCCGGCGACGATGTTTGGCGATGTTTTGATTGAGCGTTTGGTAAACGTTGCTGGGTTGACGTTTGAAGTGTGCTGATAGGGTTATTTTTATGTTGATCCCAAGACCGGTTGCCGGTTCTCCGCTTGCAACCTGGCCTGTACCTATGGGCCTTTTTGAAAACCTATAGCTGGTTTCTCAACTGTACTATTGACGTTTGTTTTTATTTATTGGGTACATAGTATACAGAATATTTTGACCGACCAAATTTCCCTGGCCTAGCCCGTAAAGCAGAACGCTGTCGCCACTGTTCATACCTGGGACGATAGCACCAAAGCCAGGAAATTCTCAGACCCATAGCAGAAACTGCGATGTAGCAAACAATCAAAAGCCAACTATGCAAATTCATAGGTTGAAATACTTTATAGAGATGACTTTCTGCGCTTATGTTACGCATCTACCTCTCTATCATATATCGACTTATGACAATGGATGTCAATAATTGATCAACCCATAGGATGGTTTCACTACTTTAAGGGTGCAAACCTTCGGCAATCGTCACCAAACTCCGTTCATCCCATAGCAGACGATTGTGGCTAGAGATGGGTAAGCGTTTATTGGTGCCAATGGGTAAACAACAGTGGTGGGCAGGTAACACCAGCAGATCGTAGGGCGTCCATAGGCATAAGGGTCGACAGGCTGCCAGCTGTTCCACATCCCGATTTAGGTCTGTTAAAAATGCACTGCCCGGTCTCATCTGCCGTCCCCCGATGTTCCACCGAAACCAGGCCAGGGTGGACCCATAGTGGGGCACTGCCACACCAATAAACCGCTGGACCCGCTGCAGTCCGCCCATGCGCTGCAGATAGTAGCGACTGACCAGACCGCCCATGCTAAAACCCAGTAAATAAAACGGCTGTTGGGGCTGCAGAGTGCATTCGATAAAGGTCTTTAATTGCTGGGCCTGCTGTTCAATGGCAATGTCTCCATTATTGGGCATTAGACCGACTCCATGGACTACCCAACCCCGGTCTTCCAGGTATGCACGTAATCGCCAAAAGATATTTACCGTATTCCATAGGCCATGTACCAGTACCACGACTGGTCTGTCATTGTGAGTCACCCTTACCCCGACCCTCTAACCAAAACAAAAATGCGACAATACCGAGCACCCCTAGCTGCACCGCTAAGTTAGAAATGGCCGAGTTCACATCCCGACCGGCAAGTAGCTGGGTAAAAAAGATGAACGCCCCGACTAAACCGGATGCCCCCACCGCCCCATAAATCACTTTGCGGAATCCCTTGAATGGTGACTGCACTTCCCCCACTAATCGATCGAACTTTTCTTGGCTCATGCCGGGAGGGCGAGTTGGTTGCTGGGATGTCGTCTTGGGATTAGATGGTTTGGCCATGGTGTGGGCGATTGGGATAGTAGATCTTATTTTTTCAAACTATGGTTGATCTAGATAGTAATCAATAAAGCCGGTAAACACGCTTCGCTGATGGCACTGAGCCTGAAATCCAAGGTATTGCTCGCTGAATCCACGGCTCGATAGAGGTACTTCCACTCACCCTTGATTTTGATATAGGTTTCGTCCACTCGCCACGAGTCATTGGTGGGCTTGAGATACGGGCGACAGCGTTTGTCCAGCTCCGGACTATGGCCTGCACCCAACGGTAGATCGTCGTGGGATCTACCTCGACGCCCCGTTCCAGCAGCATCTCCTCCAAATCCCGATAGCCTCAGGCTATAGCGGAGATACCAGAGGACATTCAGCAAGATCGGGTCTGACTGGACGTGACGCCAGTAGTCTGGCAAGCGATGAGGAATAAACTCTAAATAGATTGGGCATAGAATCGGAGGGATGATTATACTGAACTGTTCCACCTATTTACCTATATGAGGATCTTAGGCGGACGTAATTCCATCTATTTGCCCCTAAAGTACTTACATACAGCTATGCCTGTGCCTTCAACAAGTGATCTGCCTAAGCCTAAATCTTGGGATGAGTTTGAGGATATTGTATGGGAAGTTTATGCACGAAAATGGCAAGACCCCCATACTCAGCGATATGGTAGAAGTGGCCAAGCTCAAAATGGTGTTGATATATACGGTCAACAGAACAGCTCTAAAAGCTCTAATAGTTACATTGCAATTCAATGTAAACGTTATGGAGGCACTGGTTCCGCCAGGTGGGTCAGCGTAAAGGCATGTTGTATATACGATAGACGATAATAGGTTCAGCAAAAGCTGATCTAATCTGGGTGGTGTTATGGATCTATTTTCTCATCCGTGTCCTTG